>JAIKZC010000489.1 GCA_024682575.1 Lachnospiraceae bacterium
ATTTTAATAAATCCGGAATGAAACAGTGCCAGCTACAATATGATTGGCTTGTTTCGCAGATGATAAAACGAATTGGCGAAAGACCTTCCGGAGTTGAGTATCCTGTTTGGGCATGGTATCAGTGGACTGAAAAAAGGAAAAAGCCTGATTTGAGAAATGAACGTTGGGGAAATGGTTGGAAAGGTGAACGCTTTGTGCTAATGGAAATAGAAATTCCTGACAAAGATGTATTGCTTTCTGATTTTGATGCTTGGTCTATAATCCTGTTGGATGGTTTGTTATCAAACACTGAGGACGAGGATAGATTACTTGAATCAAAATATTCTGCACTTTCAGAAAGTGAGCAGAAGAAAATGAAATCGCAAAACTGGGAAGGTGTTTTTGATCTTAGTAAAGTTAATAATGAGTGGATGCGAAAAGGAGAATCTATTCAAGCAACATTTTGGGAATTAAGAAAAGGGCAGATACTTGGTGCTCGCACGTTTACAGCAGCATCACCGAAGCCTGAGTACTTGCAAGACAAATAATCATAGGGCTAATTCTCAAAATTATAGAATTTACGAGAAATAATAATGACCGCTCCCAATCCCCATTAGTTAAGCGGTCATTATTGGCTTCTTTATCAAGGGTATTGCTACCACTTTTTGTTCTTTTTATATATTAGATTATTTGAGACATGAAAAAATCGTTCCTAACACCCATTAGCCAACGGTCTTTTTCATAAGTCCAATCAAGAGTGTTGCATCTGGACGGATGAGTGAAAAATTGGCAGTTTGACTTTTGATTCAAATTTGCTATAATGGATTTAGGCAGAGACGTTATAATAGGCGATACAAAGCAAAAACCCCGGAGAGTTGCGATCTTCGGGGTTTTTTATTCCGTTTTTGCAAGGTGGCTTAATCCTTAGGCTCGTTGCCTTTTTCGTCTTTGTCGAGCCATTTGCAGATATAGTAGGCGGCTATACTTGCCATAACAGAGACTATGAATGACGTTATAATAGACAATACTTCACCCCCTCCCCGTGTCCGTGTAGGGAGTGGCAACTTCTGTATTATATAAAAATCAAAGAACCAAATCAAGAAAGTTTTTTCACACAAACTGTTGAGATAATTTTAATTATAGTGTACATTCTGAATATAAAGTGATTTACGGTTGTCTTTCTTAACTGGAGGCGAGAATGCAACAGAACAACGAGGGTATCCCTATAACCTGTGACTGTGGCAATATAGTAGCCTTTGAGAGAAACGGAAAGGTATTTATTAAGTGCCACCGCTGTCACAGGGAAATAGAGATTACAAAAACAGAGTCCAGAGGCCACTAAAACATGAAAGCATCATGTTTTAGTGGCTTTTCAAATACGACCCTCCAAATTTGGAGGGTCGTTCAACAAAAGTTAACGAACTGTTTGATCTATGAGGGACAGGAATGATGGAAAAAGAATTTCATTACAGGATTTACCGAGACAACAGCCCGGAAATTTTCAAAAAACACACAAGAATAATTCAAGATGCTTTCCCGGATTTTAATAAACGGGAATTACTGATCGATGTTGATGGCTCGACTTATCAGGAATTTGAAAAGGATGGAAAAGAGATAGTGCTTTTGGATGATTATGATGTCGGTGCGGTTTATGTGGAATCGGACGTTGATATGAGCAGGATATACAAAGAAGATGTCTTTAATGACTTAATGTACTGAGCTGTCATTGAAATGTCTGAAAGTGGGAGAAATAACAATGGCAAAAGATGATTACCATGTGATCATATATCAGATTCTGGCATATCTTTATCAGTGCCTTAAAAAAAGGAGTACCTGTAGAGGGAAAAAATCTGAATTATGACAGCAGGTATATTAATGTGACCCCTGATTATTGGAAATTTATGATGCTCCATCTGATGGATAGCGGATACATAGAGGGGATTACTGTAACGAAGGAATGGGGACAGGATACGATATTGTCAGGTCTTGAACAGTGCCGCATCACACCGGAAGGGATTGAGTATCTGATGGATAACGCTTTTACAAATACGACCCTCCAAATTTGGTACCATTGGTGACAGGCAGCAATGTGGTCAACATTACGTCAACTTAAGACAATTACAGCAACGATTATACTGATACAACCTATATTACATACCATAATTCTCTTTTGCAATGAGCAATTGTGACTATCGTCATTCCAATAATGATATAAAAGGGTGCACTTAATAAGCCTCTGTCAAATGGGCTGAAATGTTTTTTGATTAGGCAGATTCTCAGACCGTAACTTTACTGTTCCTAAAGTGCTTGCGTTGCCTTTCAATTCTCATCGAAATTGCTTTTTGAATTTGGGAGCTGAAGCTTTGATCCATCTATGGCAAATACATGATAGCCATGCCAGGTTTTTCTTTTACCTATGTTTTTATAAAAGATATCAACTGAAAGATTGAAGAGTTCCTGAAATAAAGATGGAAGAATGCCGCTTCTTGCTTTTGATACAGCCTGCTTTGATACAGAAGGGAATGCATCTTTGCCAAGATCATCGAGAATAGTGGCAAGGTTTTGGAACATAGATGCTTTTGAGGAATAAAGAAGATACATTACAACTTGCTTGAACGAAAGCTTGCGCTTTCTGATAAAATGATTGTGAGATCGATGTGCCCCGAGCGAGGTCGCAGGTTCAAATCCTGTCGCTTCTATCATCAAAAAAAAGATACCGGATGGTATCTTTTTTATTTTAACATCTGCATTTAATCTAAACCTCTGCGGCACGAACGCTGCTCTGCGGGCGGGATGGTGTATGTCACCAATATCACATTTTATGTCATGAACAGTATATTTGTTATATCTGGCTGTCAACAGTACTTCCCTTTACATCATTTGAAAGCAGGCTCAACTTATTGAGGATATTCGTAATTTCAGAATTAACAGCATCCTGTGTATCCTCCATGGATGCACCCTCGGAAATAATAGTTTTCCCGACATCCTCTGCTCCCATGCTTTCAGCTTCAGCACGTTCTCTTCTTGCAATGGCTCGTTTGATATCAGCGCTGGTCCTCTGGCTCTCTGCAGCGTGTTCTTTAATGTTCTCAACCATTTCCTGCTGCATGGCTTCTTTTTCGAGTTTATTTGCTTCTTCCTTCTTCTCTTCTTTCTTCTTTTCGACAGCTTCTTTTGCCGCTTCTTCACGCTCCTTCTGCTCTTCATTGATATGTTCTACTGCTTCCTGTGTCAAAAGAGCTATCGTTTCTTTGCCCGCTGCATCCATGATCTCCTCTGCTGCATCCTGGGCCTTCAGCATGTCCTGTGACTTGGCACGTTCTCTTTTTATATCTGCATAGCCCTGGGTATTCCCCATCAGCTGAGCTTTTGCCCTGTCTATACCAAGGGAATTCTGCTGGTTCTTTGCAACAAAGTATAATGCCTGCTGCTGATACTCTGACATTTTACTTTTTTCTTCATCAGATAAACCATCTTTGGAATTGTTCATCTTAAATGCAAGTTTTGAAAGCTCTTTATTCTCTTCACTGTCTGGATCGATTCCATATGCTTCCTGGAGCTCTTTTAGCCTGGCATCGTTTTCTCTCGTTTCAGCGCTCTTCACATTGATCTCGTCCTGCAGACGCTTTATCTCATCCCTGATCCCCTGCATCTGCGCATCCAGTTTCTTTTCCTTGCCAAAAGCATCGGACACAACTTTAAGAGCCTGCTTTTTTGCAAGGCGCTGTCTCTGAGCTATCAGGCTGTCTCCTGCGAGATCTGCTCCTGATATCGTTACGCTGTTTTTATTGTTCGTATGTGATTTTGACGCAGATTTTACGCCGTTCTGATCGTGTATAAAGTTATGCTGCACATCCATGTTCTGCTGTATCTTCATGAAACACCTCCCTGTGTTGTCAAGAAAAGCAAAGTTACAGTTTTCATATTTTATATCGGATCTTAGAGTATAAAAACTGATAGTGCTTCGCCTTAAAAATATATAAAATAAATTTATACCTCAATATCCATCGTCCCACCTATATCAGGCTGCCGTACTTCCTGTGCTGTCATAACCGGCATATCCATTCCTCCGCCAAGAGAAAGCGATACTCCGCTATCATAAGATCCTGAAAAGTTTGTCTTTCCGGCATTTTCTCTTTCCGATTGCAATCTGTCAAACAAGGCTTTTAGATATTTTAGATCTGCCCTAAGAATATCCATTGCCTCCTTAGATCTGTGTTTCACTTTAAGCTGCTCAAGGTCTTCCGGAGTCATTGTTCCGGAAAGAGCCTCCGCCATTTCATCAAGCTCTTCATCAAATTCCACCGTTTCTTCTGCTATTTCCATCATTTCATCAGCGCTCATCTCCAGTTTTTCCATGAGGGCTTTGAACTCTTCCTGCTCAAGTTCCTTTATTTCTTCCTCAC
>JAIKZC010000025.1 GCA_024682575.1 Lachnospiraceae bacterium
CTGAAGTTGTAAAAATCGGCCTTGAGCTCGGAGTTCCCTATGAGCTTACCTGGTCCTGTTACGAGGGCGGCGACGAGCCCTGTGGAAAATGCGGAACCTGTATCGACAGAGCTGCAGCCTTTGCAGCTAACGGCGTAGAAGATCCTGCTCTTAAAAAGGAGAAATAAATGAGAGATATAGAAAAAGAAAACTTAACTTTACTTGGAAATAAAGGCGTAAAATACGACAGCGAATACAATCCGGATATACTTGAGACTTTCATGAACAAGCATCCGCAGCACGACTATTTCGTAAAATTCAACTGCCCTGAGTTCACTTCACTCTGCCCTATCACAGGTCAGCCGGATTTTGCAACGATCACTATTTCCTATGTTCCTGACGAAAAAATGGTTGAGAGCAAGAGCTTAAAACTCTACCTTTTCTCCTTCCGCAACAGAGGTGATTTCCATGAGGATGTTGTAAATATCATCATGGAGGATCTAATCGCTAAAATGAATCCGAAATACATCGAGGTCTGGGGAAAATTCCTGCCAAGAGGCGGAATCTCCATCGATCCTTACTGCAACTACGGCAGACCCGGAACCAAATGGGAAACCGTTGCCTGGGACAGACTTTCAAAGCACGACATGAATCCTGAAAAAGTAGACAACAGATAATCCTCGCTTTATCAAAATCTATATGTTTTTGTCAAATTTACGCCACTCTTGACTACAGATAAAAATAAATGCTGAATTGCCGTTACCGACGGCGAAGAACTCAAGAACAAAAAGTTTTCTCCGTCGGTCAGAGCATTTTAGCATTTATTTTTATCCAGTCAAGAGCAAGCCGCTGGCGCGGTGGCTGGTGAGAACCTCAGGCTCAGAATCTAAGAACAATTATTTTGGACATCCGGATCGGTATCTAAAGCAGCATTGTTAAGTTCTTTCATTCCTAAAACAATCTATAATCACTATTTTAACAAAATTTTCTTCCTATTTTGACTGTATTCTAGTTGCTTATTTCTTTTTTATGCCTAAAACGCTTCAAAACCCACATCTTAGGCAAATTTTCCTTCAATTTCCTTCTGCAATTCTGACTCCATTTTATCTTTTTGTGCCTTATGCAAAATATAAAATAAGGATGTAGGAATTATAGCAAATAAAAATGTCGTTTTTCATACATCATTATTTGAGATAAATCCTACATTTTTATATTGACATTTGCACCTTAAACACTTCAAAACCCACATCTTAGGCAAATTTTCCTCCAATTTTCTCTCTGCAATTCTGACTCCATTTTATCTTTTTGTACCTAAAACACTTCAAAATCCACATCTTAGGCAAATTTTCCTCCAATTTTCCCTCTGCAATTCTGACTCCTTTTATCTTTTTGTGCCTAAAACACTTCAAAACCTACATCTTAGGCAAATTTTCCTCCAATTTCCCTTTGCAATTCTGGCTCCATTTTATCTTTTTGTGCCTAAAACACTTCAAAATCCACATACTAGGCACATTTTTCTATAGATTCAACGCCATATCTTAATGACACTTCATATCTTGATCCCAATCCGGGTATCCAAAATAATTGTTCTTAGATTCTGAGCCGGAGGTTTCCACCAGCCACCGCGTAAGCGGCTCGCTCTTGACAGGATAAAAATAAATGCTAAAATGCTCTGCCGACGGAGAAAACTTTTTGTTCTTGAGTTCTTCGCCGTCGGTAATGACATTTCAGCATTTATTTTTATCTGTAGTCAAGAGTGGCGTCATATTGACAATACAATAAAGTATATGTTTTGGTGACTTAATTGCAGGAATCCGCATTTACTGCGGGTTCCGTATGATTAAGCAAGGCAAGTGTCAAACAAGTTTGCTTCGCGAGGTTCTTTCGAGCTTAGCAAGCTTGTTTGCATGACTTTGAGGAACGCAGTGACGAAAAGTCATAGATTTTTGCTGCAAAGCATCAAAAATCTATAAATCATCCTCACCTTATTATCTTCTCAAAATCTTCTTTTCCATGTTTGCAGATAGGGCAGATGAAGTCATCGGGCATATCCTCTCCTACGTATTCGTAGCCGCAGATAAGGCAGCGCCATACTGTTTCTCCCTTTGGAGTAGTTCCAACTTTTTCAGGCTTCGGCTTTATATTATTCTGATAATAATCATATGTTGCCGAGGACGTATCCGAAAGGACATCCATAAAGACAGGTTCGCAGATAAAGAGAGTGTGTGATCCAAGATCCACTTCACTTTCCACCTTTAATGAAAAATAAGCATTCGTACCGTTTACAATATAGGGGATTCCGTTTTCTGCGATCTTATAATCCGATTCCGGATAGGAGGAATCAAATTTATTGACATCTCTTCCCGACTGGAATCCGAAATGCTTAAAGAGATCAAATTTTGCATCCTGACTTATAACGGAAATATTGCACGCCTTTGTCTCTTTGATCATATCATGCGTGTAATTTGCCTTGTTGACCGCGATCGAGATCCTGTTTGGATCAGATGCTACCTGAATTGCTGTATTTGTAATGCAGCCATTCATTTTGTCCCCTCTTACTGCCGTACATACAAAAAGCCCATAAGAAAGTTTATACATTGCCTTTGTGTTCATTTCCGACATACCTACCCCTTTCCGCTGAATCCAAGTCAGCACCAAAAATATCCACGTATATATATCGGAAATATTAATTTAATCCATAAGTCTCAGCCAAAATTCTCTTTCTGCTTTTTCTTACGATATTCTCTGGGGGTGAGTTTTTCCCTTTGACGAAAGATCCTGGAAAAATAATTATTATCAGGGATACCGGATTCCTCCGCAACAGCTGCTATCGGCAGATTTGTACCCGATAAAAGTTCTTTTGCATATCTAAGCCGTATCTCCAATAGAAATTCCGAAAAAGGCTTTCCTGTTTCCTTCTTAAATTTCATTGATAAATAATTTGAGCTGTGATTTAATTTTTCGGCAATATCTTTAAGTGTGAGCTCCTCTGAAAAAGCCGCTTCTGTCAGGTCGATCATTTCCTGCACCAGCGATGAATAAACAGCAGGATGTGCATTTCGTACCAGACTGCAATACTCTTTCATCATTGAGCTGTTTATTTCCACAAGTTCCTTTATTACAGAGGCCTCCTCGATCCTGATACTGAAATTTCGTGAGCAGCTGTCTATATCCCATGCTGCCGCTCCGCCATGAACTGCAGCAAGACGGCAGATAGTATTAAACACTATGCTGTAGTTTTTTACGTCTCTTAAATTATTGTCCGTCATAGCCGGTGTATTATTTGCCGCAAATATCATTAAATTTTCAAAATCATCTCCAAAGGAAAGTAGTTCCTACAGCATCTATGAAAATCAAAATACAGAACTTCCCGCAGGATCAGCATCATATGTTCTGGTTCCGGGCAGCGGTCATGGAGCCTGGTGCTATGATGCTGTCAAAATGCTTTTAGAAAATGCAGGTCAGAAAGCCTATGCCGTTTCACTCCCCGGTGTCGGTGAACGCGCAGATGAACTCAGCCCTGAGATCGGACTGGAGGATCATATCTCTGCAAGCGAACACCTGACAGCTCATCCATGGAAAACCTTTACCGACAAGCTTGAGCTTTCAGATCCGGATATAGTTCAGAAAGTTAAGAAAACAGATATTTATACTAAAACTACTCTCGAGGGACTGCTCCAGACAGGCATCGCCAGTGTAGATGAAGCTGAAGCAGCCATGGTGATCGATACCGGTCACGACCTTATGATAACCGAGCCGGAACTTACAACAGATATGCTTCTCAATGCAGCTAAATAATTAAATTGCAGAAACCTGCATTTTCTCCATTTTATTATTTAAAAAAAAACACCATCGAAGACCTGAATAATCTATAATAAATTGTATAATGAAGCTTGTATCTAATCCAGGAGTTACAGTGAATATAAAGATGGAGGGAAGTTAAATGGCTTTAATTAAAAGAGTGAAATCTTCAAAAAACTGTTCCAAACTTATTGGGCTGATCATTTCGTCATCAATCTTAATGACAGCCTGTGGAAGTCCTGCTGCAACAGAAAATACTGCATCTGTTACCGCTGCATCAACAGAGGCTGCAGCATCCACTGAAACAGCAGATATTCCCAGTGAAGCTTCTGCTGGATCCGATACAGCATCAACAGAAGCCGCTTCAGCAAGCACCGAAGTTGATCCGGAAAGTCTTTTAGCCGATGGTGTTGTCCCCCTCACCTGGGAACCTTCCAAGGATCATCTCATAATAGAGAGCGATGAGGCAAAAGAATTATATACGCGTATCAAAGCCGGGGATAACCCGGAGTTAGATGAATTACTAAACAGCGAAGTAACCATTCAGATTGATTCACTCTCTGCTTACTACAAGGCGTTATATGGGAATACTTTAGATATCGATACTCCCGAAAGAGATGAACTTCGTAAAAGTATTCTTGCAGATTTTCTTGCTATAGGATCTGCAAGAACAGAAAGCATAGATGAGGAAAGCGGCAGAGCCAAATATGTATACGACGGTGACCTTAAGAAAGATTATGAGTTGGAATTAGTACTTGGACTTCCCGCATCAGGAAAATCATCCAGAGTTTCTGATCCCGACAGTGAAGAAATGGGGGCTTTTATCCTTGACTGTGATGTTATAAAAGAAATGATCCCCGAGTATAAAGAATCTCACGGTGCCGGAGCCGACGCTGTACATTTTGAAAGTATGGCTATAATGGAGGATGCGATCTCCGCCTTTACCACTGGAGATATGAAGGGCACAAATGTTATCCTTCCGCTTGTAGCAAGCGACTTTAATGACCTTATGGATACTTATATCAAGCCCTTTGAAGAAGCAGGCTATAATGTAACTGCAAAATTCGTTCCCTGCGAAGTTAATGTCAGCGTATCACGTGCTATTGCCAGAGAGCTTGAAACCGGAAGAATCATCAACAGTAAGGTTCTTTTATCCTTTGGAGACAAACCGGAAGCAGTTTACGATAAACTTGCTACTATGACAAATGCAAAAGGTAATCCTTATGCAGTAACAGAAGACGAAGAAAAAGGAGCAACGGAAGAAAAAACAACGGAAGAATCTACCGAAAATTCTACGGAAGAGTCTACCGAAGAAGATATTGATCAGGCGGCATAAAGTTTTTAGTCGGGGATAAAATTTATCCCCGGCTTTTTTTGACTTTATTTATAGGCAATGATAAACCGCCTACGCCTTCACGACTTAGAACCGGGGAATTTATTTTGCTTCGTTAAATTGTACAAAATAAAATACCCATATACAATATAAATACAATATTTATATACATTTCTTGCAGCTAGCTTCCGATATAAATTTTGTAATGCTATAAATGCAGGTGCAAAGGGAACTGGAATTATGCTAAAAGGGGGTAGCAAAATGCAAAGAAAGTTTTTACGCAGATCGCTGGCAGTGTTACTTTCAGCGACAATGGTATTCGGACAGGCGGCATTAACACTGGCCGAGGATGATGTTGTAGTTCTTGAAGAATATGATGACAGCGAGGAGGTCTCCACCCAGGCCACAGGTGATGTCAGCATAAATGCAGTCGATGCTTCACTCGACATGGATAAATCAAGCTACGACAATGGTGATGATATCACCGGAACTCTTAAGATCAAAAACAATAATCCACTTGCAGTCGATGTGACTATAACAGATACACTGCCAAGCGGATACGCGGTCAAATCCAAGAGTAAGAGTTCTCTTACTATCGCCGCAAATGAAGAGGAATCAGTAACTATCGTCTATGAAGATACTGATGCGATACCGACTTATGTAGCAAAGCAGAAATTCAATATTTCTTCGTATTTTACGGAGCGCGGTGTTACAGGTATCAAAAAATACCAAGTCAGTGACAAAAAAATTGCAAAAGTATCCAAAAAGGGTAAGGTAAAGGTTAAGAAAACCGGTACCGTTACTATTACACCAATTCTTAAGACTGGCTCTAAATCCGATGTTACAGCTACTTTGAATGTCGAAAAACCTGTTCCTGCAAAGAATGTTCAAATGACTGCTCATTCTACAAAAAACGGCATTGAACTCTTCTCAGGAATCACCAAGGCAAAGCCCAGCAGCTGGACAAGCTCTAAGACTTCTGTTGCAACAGTTGATTCAACTACAGGACTTATAACAGCTGTTGGTGAAGGAAAGACTAAAATAACTGCTATTTTCGGTGAAGGAAAAGATGCAGCCAAATATAAGATAAAAATAAAGGTTACAGGTTCAGGAAGCTCAGGTTCATCTACAGCAGGAACAAGCTCAACTGTTGAATCTGTAGAATCTGTAGAAACAGCCTCAATAAGCCAGAATACAGTTACTGTCAGCAAGAATGTTATAGCCGATGGCGAAACTGTAAAATTCATTGAGCATGTTGCTTATGAATACAGTATCAATAGCAGTGGTTCTGTATCCAGTGACCTCTTCAGCAATTCTACTGTTACATTGGTTGGTAGTCCGGCCACCAGCAGCAGAACAATAAAAGCAGGTGACACAGAAAGTGTAGATTTCAGCGTACAGGTTCTCTCACAGGAAAACGTTGACAGCCTCGACCTTGTTGACGAGCACGGAAACACGGTAGGTAAACTTACCGATGACGATGATGACGGCAAATTTACAGGCTCTGTTGAACTCAGCCAAAGCTCAAGGGGTGAAAAAAGCTATCATGCTGTATATGGTGATGGAGATGACAGTGTAACATCCGATCCAACTGATATTTACTTCTACACCGAAATACCTGATTCTGAGAAAACAAAAGCTTCAACTGCGATCACAAATCTTGGAAGTGTAACAACAGCTTCGGACGCTGTTACAGCGATTGTAAACGCAGGTATAGCTTCTGATAATATCGAAACCCTCGATAACCGTGTTGTATTTACAACCGACAATGGAATAACCGGTGTATGGGAAAATATTGACAGCGGTGATAAGGGTTCTGTTGACTCAGATGAAGATGCCGAGATCAAGGCAGCCGATGAAGCTGAAGAGGAAGGTTCTTCTGTTATTACAGAATCTGATCTGGGTGAAGAGAACAACAACGGCTCAGACGCTGAAGAAGGCGTTGTAGACCTTGATGACATTTCAGACTCTGCCGAAAATTCATCATTGGATATTCAGGCAGGAAGCGGAGTACTTGTGGCCAGACCATTCCGTGGAAGTCAGTTCCAGTACGATGATTTCATCGAATCAGGTGCAAAGCTCGGAAGCGTTACAGATCGCCAGAATACATATGCAGATCTTGATACATTTGGTTCTTTTGGCAGCTATAGCGATATTCTTGTTGATTCACATGGAACAATCGATCAGGATGGAAATCCATATCTCGTTACAGGAGAAATATTTGACTTTACTACTGCAGATGATGAATTTTATGCAGACTATCAGGCCGGCAGAATAGTTGTTTGCAGCGGCGGCAATATCGCAGTAGGTGCAAAATGGTTCGATGCCAACTATGAGACTGACTCTCTCAGCGGTACACGCATATTCCTCGGAACCTGCTACAGCAGTGCCGACGATGAGATAATTCCTAAGACATTGGTAGCAAAAGGAGCGCAAGCTGTTTACGGTTATGATGACACAGTATCTGTAACATACTGTAATGAGACTCTTGATGCAGTTACAGACGAGCTTGCAAATAATGTTACACCGTCAGTGGCTTACGATAAAGCCGTAGAATCCTGCGGTGGAAGCGACCCTGATGTTCCGGAGACCGATTTCCTTTTTGAAGGTCCGACCGGAGGCTACCGTATTACAGGAAATGTAACTGATTACAATGGATCTACAATTTCTAATGTATATGTAAATATCATCAATACTGAAACTAATTCTTATACCCGCGTTCGTGCCACAAATGGTCAGTTCAGCGCAGCTGTTCCTGAAGGAACCTACAATGTCGAAGTATGGGCTTATGGCTATTACATGCACGAGACTGAAGGCGTAGTTATTTCAGAAACTGAAAATACCGGAAACCTCGGAAATATTTATCTGACAGTTGCTGAAAGCGGAAGCTCAACAATTACCGGTCAGGTAATAGATGCATCCGTAGGAAACGATACTCCGCTTCAGGATGCTATTGTAAGAATTCGCAGAGGTCTCAACAATACCAGCGGAAGCTATCTTGCAGACGAAGATGGAAACACTATCGTAGCCCTCACAAACGAAAACGGCGAATATGAATTTAGCGATCTTCCTTATGGATACTATACTGTAGAAGCAGCGCTTGCAGGATATTCATCAGGATACCGAAGCATCGTTGTAAATGAAGAAGAAGAAACTGTTGAGGATATTATCATCACACAGTTCTTAACAGAAGGTCTTCTGAGTGTTACTCTCACCTGGGGAGAAACACCTCACGACCTTGATTCACACCTTGTCGGACCAACACCTGGAGGAACTACATTCCATACATGGTACAGCTATCTTAACCGCTATGAAGGCAGCACTCTTGTAGCAGACCTCGACCACGATGATACCACAAGCTATGGTCCTGAGAAGACTACGGTAAGAGCCAGCGCGGACGGAACTTATTATTTCTTCGTTCATAATTACTCAAATGAAGCTCTTTTATCAGCTTCCGGTGCTAAAGTATGGCTTTACATTGGTGACGAGCTTAGAGGCACTTTCTCTATTCCGACCTCTACATGCAGCACAAGCGATATCTACTGGAACGTATTTACCTATAACTCAGAAACAGATACTGTCACAACAGTAAATACGGTAACAAGCACTCCGGCAACCGGAGATACAGGATATAACTCATACGACGTATCCGATACACTTAGCAGCTACAGTTCTGACAGTGACAGTGACAGCGGAGAGCTTACAACTACAAGCTCACCTGAAAACTTCCTGTCCGAAGAATCCATACTTGAAAAGGACGATGATTACATCGAATGGACAAAAAAAGTAGAAAAAGCACTTTACGGTAACGAGTAAAAAAGATATAAGGATAACACTTAAATAAAGGACCCTTTGCAAAGTAAATATTTATTAAGTTAAAAAATAAGCCTCAGCCGGATATCATTAACCGACTGAGGCTTATTAACTTTAA
>JAIKZC010000061.1 GCA_024682575.1 Lachnospiraceae bacterium
GAATATTTTAAGAGCTTCTGCTCCAACTACCCCTATTGATCATCTTTTTATATTTCCCAAACTGCAGCAAACCATTTCTTAAGCTTCATATGTCCGCTGAGTTCAGCGTCATCATAATTTGATATCAAAAGCTTTCCCCCTGTCTGCATTTCCGATCTGTATTCAATTTCTTTATCTGTCATATTGCAGAGAACAAAAAGCTTTTTGCCATTCATTTCCCTTATATAAGAAAATACCTCGCTGCTGTTTTCATCAAGAAGTCTGTAACTTCCATAAACTATTATCTCTGACCACTCACTCTTTCTGCGGAGTTCTATAAGTCTTTTATAATAATGAAAAACAGATTCTTTATTATTAATTTCTGCCTCTGCGTTTATTTCTCTGTAGTTTGGATTTACCATTATCCAGGGTGTTCCACTTGTAAAGCCGGCATTTTCAGAGCTGTTCCACTGCATAGGAGTTCTTGCATTGTCCCTGCCCTTTGCCTCGATACCGGCGATCATATCTTTTTCCGACATTCTTCCGCTGCCGACGAGATCCTTATATGCATTAATCTCTTCTATGTCCCTGCAATTATCTATGCTTCCAAACCTGCAGTTGGTCATTCCGAGTTCCTCGCCCTGATATATGTAAGGTGTTCCCTTCATGAAATGTAAAACCGTAGCTATGCATTTCGCAGAAACAGCGGACTCATCCCCAAGTCTTGATACAATACGCGGCTGATCATGATTATCCCAGTAAAGAGAATTCCATGCACATCCCTCCAGCTCATTCTGCCATTTACTAAGATTCTTTTTAAGCTCGACCAGATCAAATCTTTTGCTTGTCCACTTGCCATTTTCATCATGGTCAAGTCCTACATGCTCAAACTGAAATACCATATTCAGCTCCGATCCGTCTGACGATGCGTATTTTTTGGCTTCCTCAATGGTTACACCTGCACACTCACCTACAGTCATGAGATCATATTTTGAAAGCACCCTCTTGTTCATTTCCCTGAGATACTCATGTACATGCGGACCGTTAGTTGTATTTTCCAATCCTCCGTATTTCGAATTAGCTTCAACCTTTCCATCAGGAAGACCTTCCACCTTTGAGATCATGGAAATTACATCCATTCTGAAACCGTCTATCCCCTTTTCGCACCACCAGGTCATCATCTTAAAGACTTCATCCCTGACCTTAGGATTATCCCAATTTAAATCCGGCTGTTTTTTCGAAAAGCAATGCAGATAATACATATCTGTTTTTTTGTCATATTCCCAGGCAGATCCGGAAAAGCAGCTTCCCCAGTTATTTGGAGGATTCCCGTTTTTTCCATCTCTCCAGATATAAAAATCTCTTTTATCATTATCTTTTGATGACCTGCTCTCGACGAACCATTTATGCTCATCCGAGGTGTGGTTCACAACCAGATCCATAACTATCTTAATTCCACGTTCATGTGCCTCTTTAAGCAGCTTGTCAAAATCTTCAAGACTTCCAAATTCATCCATGATATCCTGATAATCAGAAATATCATAACCGTTATCATCATTTGGCGACTTATAAACAGGGCTTAACCAAATAACATTTATCCCAAGTTCATGCAGATAATCAAGTTTAGTTCTTATCCCATTCAGATCTCCGATTCCATCTGCATTAGAATCGCAGAAGGATCTGGGATAAATCTGATATACTACACTTT
Organism: Lachnospiraceae bacterium; assembly: GCA_024682575.1. GTDB lineage: Bacteria > Bacillota > Clostridia > Lachnospirales > Lachnospiraceae > NK4A144. The sequence continues at coordinate 1,688 of JAIKZC010000061.1, forward strand.
CCTTCCACCAGTCCTTTTTCATTCTATCCTCCACAAAAATCTTTTTCTAAGTCCTAATTGGTTATACGAATAACTTGTGTATTTAAATTAGCGCAGTGGAAGAAAATTGTCAAAGGTTATGCACATAACTATCAAATTATAACATTTTTAAGCTAGTTTTTTGTTGATTTTTTACAATGGTTTACACGATTCTCTGGCGACAAGTTCTACAGGAAGTTTAATATTGTGTTCAACTTTTTTTCCTTCCAACATTCTCATCATGCTTTTTACAGCCTTTGCCGCTTTTTCCTCAACATTCTGTCTGATCGTTGTTAATTCAGGAGTGGAAAATCTTGAAAAAGAAATATCATCATAACCTGAAATCGAAATGTCATCAGGCACTCTGAGCCCTTTTTTAGACAGGTAATTTATCAGCTGAAGTGCATATTTATCCGACACACAAAAAATTGCCGTATAATTTTTCATTTCCGGATAAATCCTGTTAAGACCGTGCTGAAATTCTTCTTTGTCAATATCTATTATGAAATGTGATTCTTCCCCAAGTACTACCCCTCGTTCCATATATGCCTGTCTGAAACCTCTCCATCTGTGCCTGTTGACCTCAAGGTCACTGTCATCGATCATCGCAACTTTTTTATGACCCAGTTCCATAAAATACTGGCCCATAAGATATCCCCCGTTAAAATCATCTATGAAAATCTGAACAAGTTTATCATATTCATAAACAAAAGAAGCATCAATCGTAACGATCGGTTTTAAATACTGACTGCTTATCTCCACCATCATTTCCTTCAAATGATTACAGAGTATCAGTCCGTCAAGATTCCATCGTCTGGCATCCCTGATAATATTCTCCGGCGACTGATCCAGCAAAACAAGCATATACTTATCATTTTTTCTAAAGTATTTTTCCAGAAAAGAAAACAGTCTTCCAAAATACGGATCAGCCATTATATTTTTATTTTCTCCATGATTCATGACTGCAACGCCTATGAGACCGGAGCTCCTGCTCACAAGTGAAATCGCGGACTGATTTGAAATATATCCGCTTTCCTTAATTTCTGCCTCTATCTTTTCTCTTACTTCCTTAGAAACCTTTTCATGTCTTCCATGAATGACATATGAAACAGTAGCCGTGCTGACCCCGCATCTCTCTGCTATATCCTTTATTCTTACCATTTTTCATACCCCCAATATAATTATTAGCCTTTAGTTAAGTTATACGCATAACTTATTTACCTGTCAATAAATTTATGGTAGTTTTTTTCTTAACCAATAATTTTAGAAGGTATTTTCAGGAGGTATTTATGACAAAGAAGTGGTGGCACAATAAAATCGCATATCAAATCTATCCAAAGAGCTTTAATGATTCCAATGCTGATGGAATTGGTGATATAAGAGGAATCATAGAGAAGCTTGACTATCTTCAGAATCTTGGCATAGACCTTCTCTGGCTTTCTCCGATATACTGCTCTCCCCTCGCAGACCAGGGCTATGATATATCTGACTATTACAATATAGATCCGCGTTTCGGCAGCATTGAAGACCTTGAGGAGCTTATTGCCGAAGGCAAAAAAAGAAATATAGGAATTATAATGGATCTCGTAGTTAACCATTGCTCGGATGAACACGAGTGGTTTCAAAAAGCGATCAAAGATCCCGATGGTCCATTTGGAAAATTCTTCTACATAGAAGATTATAAAAAAGGTGATAAATTACCCTGCAACTGGAGAAGTTATTTTGGCGGGTCATGCTGGGATTTTCTTCCCGGACATGATGATAAAGTTTACCTGCATGTGTTCCACAAAAAACAGCCGGATCTCAACTGGGAAAACCCACTTTTAAGAAAAGAAATCTACAAAATGATCAACTGGTGGCTGGATAAAGGAATCGCTGGCTTTCGAATCGACGCTATCATTAATATCAAAAAGAAACTTCCTTTCAGTGATTATCCCGCCGACAGAGCTGATGGTCTCTCTTCCATCGACAATATGCTGAAAGAAGCTCATGGAATCGGAGAATTTCTTAATGAAATGGCTGACGAATGCTTTAGAAAACATGACGCTTTCACCGTTGGCGAAGTCTTTAATGAGAAGGATTCCGATCTTCCTCTTTTTATCGGAGATAACGGATATTTCTCGACTATGTTTGATTTCTCAACAACTTTCATTGATGAAAGTCCGGTTTCCACGATCAAGCCCGTAGAAGATCTTGCAGAAAAATATAAACATGCTCTTTTTAATGCTCAAAAGCGTGTTGAGAATATTGGATTGCTCTCCAACATTATAGAAAATCACGAT
>JAIKZC010000131.1 GCA_024682575.1 Lachnospiraceae bacterium
TTCGTAATATCCGGATCGTCTCCGCCATCCTTCCTTACAGCACAAGTTACAGAATTATCCTCTCTTTCTATTTCAAGGATGTCTGCCCTGTAATCGATTCCGGCTGGTGTCAATATCGTTATCTCTTCTTTTATTTTTCCGCTAAGCAGCATATAGGCTGCTGCAGCAGATGCCGCCGTTGCAGCACTTCCGGTCGTAAATCCGCTCCTCATCCTGTCTTCTTTCCGCTCATTATCTTAAGAAGCCTCAGATTATCCTCATGTTTTTTTACGGCGATCCTGTACCAGCTCTCATCAAGTCCCGGATAATCCGCACAGTTTCTGATAAGGATCTTAGACTCAAGAAGTTTTCTGTCCAATCCCTTGTCGGCTCTGAACATTATAAAATCCGCCTCTGAATCTATTACATTGTAACCAATTTTTTTCAATTCATCAACGAGCCAGAGTCGTTCCGATGAAATAAATTCGATCGTCTTTTTCAGATAATCGTCTGCCTCAAGTGCCGCCAGTCCAGCCTCCTGAGCAATAACTGATACATTCCATTCTCCAAGACAGAGTGAAACTTTATCTATTAGCGCCTTATCAGAAGATATCATATATCCAAGCCTCAGACCCGGTATGGCAAAAGTCTTTGTAAATGATCTAACCAGCCAGAGATTTGGAAATTCCTCCGTTCTTCTTAAAAAGCTGTCGGTCATACTTTTTCCGGAAAGGGTCATAAAACATTCATCAAGGAGGACCTTAATTCCGTTTTCTCCCGCCTTTTTTATTATCCTTTCCAGCAATTCAGGATCTATCATCTTCCCCGTAGGATTATTTGGATTCGCAAGTATAATAAGGTCAATGTCCCTATCCAGTTCCTCAAGGAAAGCCTCATCCAAACTAAAATCATTTTCAGCTGAAAGATAATATATCTTAAGAGCGGATCCTGCTGCCTTTACAGCCCTTCTGTATCCTGTAAACGAAGGTTCGGCAACTATTGTTTTTCCCGGTCTCAATGCCAGAAGCAGGGCATTAAAAAGTTCTGATGCCCCATTTCCAAATATGATGCTCTCTTTACTGATAGCAAGTTTTTCCGCAAGGGCATTCCTTAACTCTCCACAATTTATATCCGGATAATTCTCTGCCTTCTCTATAGCATTTAATGCAGCCGCCTTTACATTCTCGGCTATCCCGAAAGGATTTATATTTACCGAAAAATCAAGCTCCACATCATTTCTGTATATATCACCGCCATGCATATTTTTTCACCATAAATCTATTATAATATTTGATAAAAGCATCAGAAGAATGCATATAAAAAAACATAATATTGAAGCCGAATACATTAGTCTGTTTGTTCTGGAAATGTCTTCTGCCTCTATCTTTCTTGTATCATCGCCAATAAAAGGTTTCTTATAAAGCTTTCCAAAATAATATGCGTCTCCTGCAAGCCTTATACCAAGTGCGCCGGCAACAGCAGCCTCTCCCTGCGCCGAATTCGGGCTCGCATGATTCAGCCTGTCCCTTTTCCAGATCCTATATGCCCTCGCAGCATCTGTTTCCTCATCGGCAAATCGGCTGACAACTATCAGTAATAAGGCTGTAATTCTCGATGGTATAAAATTCAAAAGATCATCTGCCTTAGCTGCAAACCTTCCGAAATAAATGTATCTGTCATTTTTATATCCGATCATAGAATCCATGGTATTTACGGCTTTATAAAAGAATCCTCCTACAGGTCCTGCGATTGCGAGAAAGATCATTGGAGCTATTACCCCGTCAGACGAGTTTTCAGCCACAGTTTCGACCGCAGCCTTAATTATCCCCTCTCTGTCAAGTCTTTCCGTATCCCTGCCAACTATCATGGATACAGCTTTTCTTGCAGCCTCTGTATCATCATTATTAATTGCCTTTTCTACCTTGCTGCTTTCGCTCTTAAGGCTCTTCATTGCAAGGCATTGCCAGGTGAGAACTGCCTCTGCAAGCACTCCTGCTGACATTGTCATATGGTAAAAAAAGTCAGTGACAAGAAAACTTATCCCCGAACTTATAATAACAACAAGAAAAAAGACTATCACTCCGCTTATGTATTCTTTTCGCTCCGATCTTTTCTTTGGATAAAGGATTTTTTCAAAAAAAGATATCATTCGTCCGATCAGAACTATCGGATGAAACGGGTAATGAGGATCGCCCAGGATAAGATCGAGTATGAAGCCAAAAATAAAGGCTGTTAAATGCAGATATATCATTTTATCACCGTCGCAATCCCGCAGTAGAGTCTGATAACCCTTTCTGATCCTGCTGCGATCTTTGTAAGACATCTGCCAAGCCTTTCCCTGTATTCCCTTTCAAAGGCTTCCATTGGAACAATACCGCATCCGACCTCATCTGAAATGATCACCGCATCCGGATACTCTTTCATATATTTTTCGACCTCGTCCTCCGGCTTTTCTCCCTCTTTCATCGCCCTTCTGAACCATTCCTCAAAATCATCAAAAATAGTCCTGTCAGGAAAATTTGCCCTTACGTACTCAGTCTTTCCCTGACATACGCCACCTATAACCAAAATCATATTTTCATGATGCCTTTCGTAATTATAAGTCCTATAGCTGCTCCCCATGCAGTTACAAGTTCTGAGCAGCTTGAAAACCAGCCGCAGGTATCACCTGTGATCCCCCCGAACTCTTTGGCTGTCATTTTATAATAATAAATAAATAAGATTGCATTAAGAAAAAGTGCTGCAAAAGCCCCCAACGGATTTATATGTATCATCGCAGTCTCGCAAAGAATAAATTCAACCGAAACTATTGCCTTTGTAACATTAAGGGCTGTATTATCCGCAAATTTAAAAAGAAGTCCGTCATTTTTTGCACATTTAAAAAAGGCAACGCCCATTGCCGAGAGTACTCTGGAAAGAACGAAACCAAGTGCCAGAATTCCAATCTCTGTCCGGCTATTGTCCGCAATAATATAAGCTGCAAGAAAAAGACATGCATAGCTGATAAACTTTATGATCGCAAATGCTCCCATATGCGGGTCTGCCATTATTTCCAGTTTTCTTTTTTTATCAAGATGTGATGAAAGTGCATCTGAACAGTCTATAAAACCATCCAGATGAATCCCTCCGCTTATTATTATGGGAATTATAAAAGCCACAAGTGCCTCAGCTGTATTCGGTATGATCTTTCCAAAATGTTCCGCCAGCATATGCCATGCATAGATCAGCGCCGCTATAGGTACGCCTACAAGTGGGAAAAAGGCGATAGAATATTTCATATTTTCTGTATTCCATTCCGTTTTTGGCATCGGAATTCTCGAATACATCGCGAACGCGATAAAAATCGATCTGATGATTTTCATTTTTACTTTCCTGTTATTTTTTTTCGTATCTTTTATATTGCTCTATCTTTATATCCTTAAACTGCCGCTTATTCATGTAAACCGCAGCCGCGATATCTAAAAGTCCCATCATCATAACGGCACCGGTCCCCTCACCAAGTGCCATAGAGGCATCTATCACAGGCTTAAGTGATAATTCCTTAAGCAGCATAGTTGCTGCGCCTTCACGACTTTTGTGCGATGCGATAAGGTAATCTCTCACACCCTTTACCATCCTGTCTGCAGCCACTGCTGCGGCGGCAGAGATCACTCCGTCCAGTATAACAGGTATCCTGTAGACTGCCCCGCCTATACAGACTCCGGCAAGCGCAGCAATATCAAGACCTCCGACAGTCCTCATGATTTCGATAGGATCCGAGTCTTTTCCCAAGCCATAGTTTTTTATAGCATTGTTGATTATCCTGATCTTTCGTTTAAGTCTTTCATCATCAAGTCCGGCTCCTCTTCCTGTAACTTCTTCTGCATCAAGTCCCAGGAAAGCTGCCGTCATTGCACTGCTCGTGCAGGTATTTCCTATTCCGATCTCACCTGTGGCGATAAGTCCAAAGCCCTTTTCCGAGGCAGCTCTGACCCGTTCTATTCCAACTGAAACAGCCTTCAGGCACTCCTCCTCTGTCATTGCCGGTCTCTCTGTAAAATCCTCTGTCCCGGACTTTACCCTGAAACTGCTTATATCTCCAATAGGCTCTCCGGCAATACCGACATCTGTCGTTATGACCTCGGCTCCAACAGCATCAGCCATTGAACAGACAGAGGTTGTTCCCTCCGTCATATTGACAGCACATATCCGTGTAACCTCCTGCCCCGACTGGCTAATTCCCTGCCGTACCACACCGTTATCTGCAGCCATTACCATTACGGCCTTTTTTCTTATATCAATATCGGTCGTACCACGGATGGCAGCTATTTTGCAGAATATCTCTTCAAAGTCTCCCATACCGTCCAGAGGCTTCGCAATAGAATCCCATCTAAGCTTGGCCTCTGCCGCTATTTCTGCAGAAGGCTTTTCTATCTTTAGTTTTTCTAATTCAAGTCGATTCATAATGTAAGTTTTCCGTCTACTATAAGTTCCTCGCAGGCCTTCTTTAAATATTTGCTCACGCTCTTATCCGTATAAATACATTTTGACATGCCCTCTCTCATCGCCTGTTTTACGAGATCATTCATGCCGCGTGTCTTATTTAGAAAATCAACCATTTTTACCTTATAAGGCTGTCCGTCAAGGATTTCCTCCAGGATGACCTCCTGAATATTGAGTTTGTGATCAACAATAAACCAATCCAGCCACTGATCATAGTCCAATTCTGCCTTCATAATTCGTCACCTCAATTTCTCTAAAGAAGACGTGTTATCTTTTATTTCATTTTAATATAATGTTAAACTTTAATCAAATACTTGAATCTATTTATTCGAATATGGTAGGATATAAGTTGCGATTTAATAATTACAATTTCCCCAGAGGAGTGTTTTTAAGATGAAAATTAATCAATACCTCGAAAACAAGATGCCTGCTGCTCCTTTAAAGATCATCGTTATGGACAGCCTTAAAGATTTAGGCGAAAAAGTTAACGACTATCTTGTAGAATTCAGGCACGAGATCAACCAGCCTCATCACGATTCCCCCGCTTTTGAAGGCTACACAATGGACAACTACACAATTAATTTTTCCGTTCCAAGATTTGGAAGCGGCGAAGGCAAAGCTGTCCTGAACGAGACCATCAGAGGAAAGGATGTCTATATCATCCTCGATGTTCTTAACAATTCCCTCACCTATGATCTTCACGGATATAAAAATTCTTATTCCCCGGACGATCACTATCAGGACCTTAAGAGAGTCATTGCCGCAACTGCAGGCAAAGCTCACAGAATTACTGTAATAATGCCTTTCATGTACGAAAGCCGTCAGCACAAAAAGAGCAGCCGTGAATCGCTTGACTGCGCAAATATGCTTGAAGAGCTTTATAAAATGGGCGTTCACAGGGTTATAACCTTTGACGCGCATGATCCTTCTGTACAAAACTCCGCACCTCTTTGCGGTTTTGATAATTTTACTCCCTTTTACCAGTTCCTTCGTACTCTCCTTGCAAACATCGGAGATATGAAGATCGACAAAGATCATACACTTGTTATTTCACCCGATGAAGGAGCTCTTAACAGAGCCGTTTATTTTGCCAACGTTCTCGGTGTTGATACAGGTATGTTTTATAAGAGACGTGATTATACCCAGGTTGTAAACGGTAAGAACCCTATCGTTGCACACGAATTTTTAGGTGATAACGTAGAAGGAAAAGATGTTATCATCGTTGATGATATGATCTCATCCGGCGGAAGCATGATTGATACTGCCAAACAGCTTAAAAAGATGAACGCAAGACGTGTATTCGTATGCTGTACATTCGGTATCTTTACCGATGGTCTTGAGGCCTTTGATGATGCCTATGAAGAGGGAATCTTCGACAAGATCATCACCACAAACCTTACCTATACTATTCCGGAACTTCTGGAGAGACCTTATTACCTCCAGGCGGATATGTCAAAATTCCTTGCCTCCATCATTGATTTCTCAAATCATGATGTGTCAATGGAAATGGTTCAGACTCCTACCGAAAAGATTAGAAAGATCCTTACCTACTACAACTCAATCGATGGAACAATAGACGACTGATAAATAAAAACTTTTTGTCCCGATAAACCTGGGCAAAAAGTTTTTTCATAATTTCTATAAAATAAAGGTGATAAAAATGGACTATGCTTTTTTTGCAATCTTATACCGTCTTCGCTGGATAGACCGCTGGGCACTTATGCGAAATTCCGATAATGAGAACCTCAGTGAGCATTCTCTTGAGGTTGCAATGCTCTCCCACGCCTTAGCTACTATTGGAAACAAAAAACTCGGAAAAACACTTAACGCAGAGAAGGCCGCTCTCTTCGGAATATATCATGATGCAAGTGAAATCCTCACCGGAGATATGCCGACACCTGTAAAATACTTCAATGACGAAATAGCAAATGCATATAAAGATATTGAAAAAAATGCCTGCGAGCGCCTTATATCCCTCTTGCCGGACTATCTGAAAGATTCCTATAAAGAATTAATGATGCCGGGTGATGAATATTCATATGAGAAAAAGCTTGTAAAAGGAGCCGATAAACTCTCTGCCTATATAAAATGCTTAAATGAGAAAAAAGCCGGAAATATGGAGTTTGCACAGGCAGAAAAATCCACTCTCCAGTCACTCCATAAGCTAGAGCTTGAAGAAGTCGAACTCTTCCTGAAAGACTTTATTCCTGCCTACAGTAAAACATTGGACGAAATAAAAGTCTAAAGTCGGCTTGACAATTTTCTTTTTACATTGTACAATTTTTTAGTGTTGACAAAGTCGAACAGCTGTACTATATTGTACAGCTGTTATATTATATTAAAGTTTTATCGCTTAATAGGGGGATAATTATTTATGCTTAAAGTACCATCATTAAGAGGAAAATTCGTCTGCGGTCCTTGCAATAACCCGGAAGCAACCTATACCGCTCACGAACACCTCATATCTTACAGACTTCCGCGTCATGAATGCATCACCATTAACGGTCTTGCAGCCTTCTGTGACGTGTGCGGCAAATATGCTAAGATATCAGCGATCGAGGATTACAATGCTGAACTTGCAGAGGAAGCTTACGCTCATCCAGAGCTCGCCCAGGCTGCAGTTTCAAGCACAGAAGATTCTAATATTGAAAATAGTGAAGTTCCTGCCGAGGCATCTTCCATTGCAGAAGATATGTCATCTCCCGCTCTTTCAGTTATGGAAGACGACAGTTTTAACGACTACTACTCAGAAGACTCCTCAGGCCAGATGGAATTCACCGATCTCATTGGAAATATGTAATTCAAAAGCCCGTAAACGCAAAGTTTACGGGCTTTATTCATGTCCTTCTATGGCAATTCAGGTGAAAGTCACGCTTTAGATGGGACTGCGACGGCACGCTTTTAATGTGCCCGGCATAACACTTCTTAAAGAACCGGTTTAATACTTGTCTGCTTAACACAATTGCATTTGTCAGAAAGCCTCACCGTAGCTCGCTACGGCTGCGTTTTCTGACAAACACCCTTGTGCAAGCATACTGCGTATTACCCCGATTCTTTTGCGAGTGTTACGCCTGTCCCGGCTCCGCCGGGAAACCCACCGCTTGCGTCAGCAAGCTGGGTGAAAGTCACACGCAGATGGGACTGCGACGGCGCATTTTTAATGCGCCTAGTCCCGGCTTCGCCGGGAAACCCACCGCTTGCGTCAGCAAGCTGGGTGAAAGTCACGCGCAGATGGGACTGCGACGGCGCATTTTTAATGCGCCTAGTCCCGGCTTCGCCGGGAAACCCACTGCTTGCGTCAGCAAGCTGGGTGAAAGTCACGCTTTAGATGGGACTGCGACGCCGTGCCTTGCACGGCTAGTCCCGGCTCCGCCGGGAAACCCACTGCTTGCGTCAGCAAGCTGGGTGAAAGTCACGCGCAGATGGGACTGCGACGCCGTGCCTTGCACGGCTAGTCCCGGCTCCGCCGGGAAACCCACTGCTTGCGTCAGCAAGCTGGGTGAGAGTCACACTCCTGTATAATCGAGTAGGAGGGAGTGATTAGCTCCCGTCCTCTCACAGCACCGTACGTACCGTTCGGTATACGGCGCTTTCAATAGTTGACGTGCACAGACTGATAGGCTGTGGCTAAATCATAAAAGCCACTGTTTATCAGTCTTTCTTTTGATAAGGCACGGTTAACCGCACC
>JAIKZC010000159.1 GCA_024682575.1 Lachnospiraceae bacterium
CGTTTTGATTTAACGCGGTAACCTACAGATATGATGACATCAAGATTATAGTATTTTGTTTTATAATTCTTTCCATCAGATGCAGTTGTCAAGAAATCCTTGACAACTGATTTCTTATCCAACTCTCCTTCTTTAAAACAATTATTTGCATGCAAGCTAACATTTTGTTTTGTTGTATCAAATAACTCTGCCATCTGAGCTTGCGAAAGCCATATCGTATCTCCATCCATCGGCACAGACAATGTCACTTTCTTATCAGATGTTTCAAATAAAATTATCACTCCATTTATTCTTGAAAGAACATATCCTCCCAAAACAAATGTACACCACAACATAATTCCTAAAATAATGAAATTTCTTCCGTGCTTCTGATTCCACAACTTCACGTCAATTAAATCTTCAGCTTTTGATGGTGTCTCACCAGTATTAATTGTCACAGGATCTTTTACACGATATTGATGTATCCCTAGTTCCAGATCTGTTTCCCGTGTGAAATACTGGTAAATACAATGATTCTAAACCCCTCGAATTCGAAGGCCTTCATAATCACTCCTATATTATTTGATATCTGTAAAAGAAATGAACTCATTTTCTAGAATCATTTCAGAATCAAATATAGAATTATAACAAAATAGGGCAGAGAACAAACGCTCTCAGCCCTTGATATTACTGGTTTTTATACACTTGCAAACCACTTGGAACTACTCACCCGTTACTCCAGCTCCATTGTTATAAACCTATATAGGTTTATAATCCATGTTTAATATAGCTATTTTCATATCTAAATTATCCAATTTTGACCTATTATTTATGACAGTAAAACAAACAGGTATCAAAAAGGTATCATAGAGTTTCATGATACTGCCATATCATCATCACTCATAAAAGGTATAACAGAAAGCCTTACATATTCCGGGTTTTCTCGTATGCCCATTCCATATACAGCGGAACCATCCTGAACAGAAAGCTGTTCTCCATCAGTTCCACGATCAACTCCTGTATCGTGAATGGCTGATAGCCGTAACTGTTAATTTGTTCCACATAGTGATCAAGCTTATCCTTCTTTATAGCTCTGAAAAATTTCTTTGTATCCTTATTTGCGGCACACAGACGCTTGAGATAATCCTGTGCCTTGTCAAAATCGCCTTTCTTAAAGTATAGAACAGAGAGTGGAAACAGCATCTGTGTTTCCTCATAACCATCATACTTCTTGTGAAGTGCCAAAGCCGGCTCTTCCTGCTCCAGAAAAGCATAAACATGCATCAGACTATAACGGACGCCAAGATTATCATTTTCGGACAGCCTGATCATTTCCTCATATTCTTTGGCTGCAAGAGTCATCATGCCGGCTTCTGCCAAAAAATCCGCATATCTGTTAAGAAGTCTCATGTAGGGTCTCGTCTCTAAAATTCCCCAGAACTCACCGATACTGTCCTCATCCATTAAGCCTTCCTTTTCCATAAATTTTGTGCCGTTTTTGACTGCCTCGGAAAGCTTCTGATAATACTCCCATGTACTATCCTCTATCATATCAAGAGATGCACTGATTGCATCCATATTGTCCGGTTCCAGTTCCAATGCTTTTTTTATATATTTTTCTGCTTTAGCTTTTGTCGGAGCTTCCTCTGCTAGTTCAAGGAAATCATCCGCAGTCTTTGCCGTTTTCTCGGTAACCCTTCCCGGTAAGCTTCCATTATAATCTGTCGTGAACTTTTGAAGAAGCCCATTCACCTCATCCATGGACATATCATCTGCACCATTTTCCTCCAAAAACTTGTGCATGGCTTTCAACGCTTTCTCTGACTCTCTACTCATTATTTATGCCTCCATCATCTGTATATATGCTAACTGCAATCTTCCGTTTACTCTGTGAAAAGCTCCGGCTCATTTTCAATTAAATCCTCAGCAAGATATTTATAGTCCATATTATCTATACCATACATACCTGCTTGTATCTGTTCCGAGAGTTTGCTTTTATAATAGATATCCATCGCCTTACGCCGAGAGATGTTTTTCTGGTCAGCCAGATATTCTATAATGCCGGGTTCAATGTTCTGCTTATATATAATATCAAGATCTACCTTATCCATCACATTTTCTCCACTTAATAGCTTTACACCCCTTTCGCCCATCATCTCAGTGATGTCTTCTACAAGGTATTTGCTGCCAAGTGTATGAAGCGTATCATAGCAAGGCAGAATATATCCATCTATTGCATCTGCTTCGGACAATTTTCCATATACCTTTGACGGAGAAATATGCCATGCCTCCGATAATTGATATAATAAAAAAGTAACAAATACTACCTCATTCTTCTCCAGCATTCTACTACCTGCTTTCATAATTCGATAAGATTACTTACCACAGCATTTTTTGTATTTTAATCCAGAGCCGCAAGGACAAGGCTCATTTGGATATATACGTTTTCTTTTAATGAAATGGTACTCTTCCTTTAATCTTTCCAAAATCTCATAAACTACAGGACAAATCCCGGCGGATTCTACTATACTCAAGAGACTTCCCATACGATCAGGTTGATTAGTGTATGGATAGTTACTGCAACTAACCGGTTTACACTCTCCTAATGTGCAACTCCCATCTGCGTTTAGAAAATCACAGGGACAATGCTTTGTCTTATATGATGCCTCACTCTCATCATATTCCAGATAATTTGCTATAAACTCTTCTCGTGTAATATTAAGTTTTTCAGCATCCTTTTCAACATCATCCTCAGGTATCATTCCACAAAATTCCTTGCAGCAATTTCGGCATTTGCTACAATCATATTGCGAAAACAAATCATTATGTAACCGCAGAAACTGTTCGTCCAATTTTTCCGGATCTGCGTGTATTTTTAAGTATGTACGAAACGAGTAGTTTTCATCTTCCTTTAACTTAGCCTTTTTCTTTACTTCATCCGGGCTGATCATCTTTCTATCTTCTTCTCCAAATTATTCACCTATGCACTATCATTCAATGTTATACTTATGTTGCCTAATCTTTATACATGTTCCTTTTTAGATTTTCAATATCTTCTATACTAGCTGTTCTATCTATATAATCTGGTAAACCCTGATATGGAATTTTTATATCCTTTTCATACAAGGTTTTAGCTATTTTCTTAGAAACAATTTTTCTATAATTATAAAAAAATACTGAAGATACTATAACCATAATCAATACAATTATATTATCAAAAACTCCCTTTTCACCAATTATCGAAAATGCATATCCATCTGCAATGTAAATGAATGCCATTCTATTGTCATAAATCTCCATTGCACACTCTACTACCCGTTTTGCCTCCAATACCGCATAGTCATCCCCATCATTACTTGCAATACCTGTTCCCGGATAATAAATGTTTATAACTCTATCCAGCGTGTTACCCCAGTATTTTATAATTAAAAGTACAGCCCCTGCGATTTGTAATCCCATCGCTATTACTATAAAAACAATTTATAATATTCCATATACTCTACTCCATATAAACCACTTAATTAATTCAACAAATCTGTTCCCAAATATTTACAAAAGAATTATTAATCATAACAATCGCTAATCTTTTTTCTCAAATATAGCTTCTTCAATAACCTTTACACATTCATCAGTATATTTACTAATATCCTTACCCCAAAACCTTGTTACTGTCCAGCCTTGAAATAATAACTTTTTGTTTATCTCATCATCACGTTCACGATTCCTTGATATTTTACTAATCCAAAAATCAGCATTACTCCCTTTTTCAAGACGAGGCTTCAACACCTCCCAATCCTTACCATGAAAAAATTCACCATCACAAAAAATTGCAATATGATATTTTGTAAGAACAATATCAGGATGTCCTGGGAGCTTGCCATAGTTCTTTCTGTATCTATATCCCTTATTCCAAAGTGCCTTTCGTAGAACAACCTCAATTTTAGTATCCTTTCCACGAATATGCTGCATAGCTTTCCTACGTTGGGCAGCCGTTAGAACATCTGTCATATCATAATTACCCCATAAATTAAGACTGATTCTTCGCTAATTATAACAAACTACTTGTCTTATTAAAACAGTTTCCATATAGTCAAAATGAGACAAACAGCAGGTAAAATCCACCATTTGCCTCATCAAATTATTCCAGCTCTAGAAAAGCATCAACATCTAGTAAGATTGATTTTCTTTTATAGCTATATGTTGTTGTGGTTTTACGTTTATTCCATCGATTTTTTTGCTTTTTATAACTTTTTGCAACCAAAGTGCAACCATTAATATCGTTTCTGATAAAAGAATTATATATCAATTTATCGTTTGTGGCAAACGATAAATTCTATTTCTATTTGCACCCTCTGCTACTATCATATTACGTTTGGCCATAGACGCAAGAATAACCCTTGTTCGATCAGGTCCAAGGCCAATAACTGCAGCAATATCAACTGTTTTAGCCTTATCCACCC
>JAIKZC010000162.1 GCA_024682575.1 Lachnospiraceae bacterium
GATGCGTAAGCATTTGTGAGAGACGGGGTGCAGGAGAATACAAGAGCTGCTGACAGAACTGCCGTCATCAGTCTGCTTGTCCTTAAACTTCTAAATTTGAACATACCTTCCTCCGTTTATCTAATGATTGTACTTTTACACAAACATCTTTGAGACTATTATAAATGAACTTCGACAATTTGACGTTGAAATAAACGAAGTTGGCAAGAAAACTGTCAAAGGTACACAATACATGTCAAGAATTAAGCGGTGCAAATAATTACAGGTACGAAATGAGAAAACGCATAAAATAGCGCAAAGAGGGCATCTATTCCTCTCTGTCTACAGAATAGATGCCCATCAGATACGAGAAAACACTGAAAACTTGTCATTGCATTTTCGCGTCATAAAATCCTTGCTGAAACCTGTGAAGTGTATTTTGTGAAATCTTTTAAGAGGTCAAAAAACAGCTACCATCCTTCGCCCTACAATACTCCTTGCTGAAACTTCTGAAGCGTATTTATGAAATCTTTTAAGAGGTCAAAAAAACAGCTTCCAGACGGGAAATTCTGAAAATACTTTTTGGAACGTTTAAAAACGCTTTACGTTCCAAAAAATCTTTTCAGAAATTTCCCATATGGAAGCGTCAAATTAAACAACTTATAATTTCACAAATTTCGCGGCAGTTTCAGCAAGCCTCGAGTTCACTTCGTTGTTTTGCTCCATGGCAGCGGAGATCTCGTCAATCTCGCCTACGATTTCTCCGGCACCGCTGGCAGAAACATTGATCGCCTTAGTACTTTCATGGATAGAATTTGTAACATTCTCAATGCCGGAACTTACATTTCGCATGATCTCACGCAGATTGTCAGCCTTCGCATTAAAAGTCGAAAGCATTTCAGACATTGCAACTGCGCTGTCCTCATATTTATCACCGGTTTCGACGAAATTGTCATAATCATGGATAACAGTTGTGTTAATGAAAGCGAGAACCTCTTCAGCATTTGAAGCTAATGCCTGGACTGCATCGGTCACCGAATTGCTGATCTCGCGGATAGTTCCGGCAGTTTCACGGCTGTTCGCTGCGAGAGAACTTATCTCCATTGCGACAACAGCAAATCCCTTTCCTGCTTCACCGGCTCTTGCCGCTTCAATGGAGGCGTTGAGAGCCAGAAGATTTGTCTGGGCAGAAACGTCAAGAATAACATTGGTAAGCTCATTGATCCTTGCAACAGCCTTAGAATCCTCAACTGATTTTGAAAGAGTAGAACTAAGTTCCTCCACCTTTGCGGCAGCATCATTTTTCTTCTGTGCAACCTCGGCTTTGATCTCATTGGCATCTGCCTGAATATCATTTACCAGATTACTCCGCTGCCCGGCTTCTTCACTTATTGCATCAGCAGCAAGAGATACATCAGCCATTTCTGAATTTATAGAATCGATCGTATTGTTTATAGTCTCCATGCTGGCGGAAAGTTCCTGAAGCCCGGCAGAAGTATTGGAAATATTGTCACTTGCCAAAGCGACCTGAGAGCCCACTTCGGAGGAAGAATCCGTGAGAACCGCGATCCCGTCCCTGACATCTTTCATTATTACCTGGAGAGATTCTATAAAATGATTTATACCGTCTACGATAAGCATTAGCTCAGAGTGGGTTGTCGTCCTGATCCTTCTGGTGAGGTCACCTTTATTATGTTCGATATCATTTATGATATCGCTTACTTCTCCGGCTATGGACTGGATCTTTTTAATAATGCTTCCATAGCTGAAGGCAAAACTCAATATTATAAGGATAATAGTGAAAACAAGCCCAATAGAGGCCATACGCAGCCCGTGTGCATAAAGGGAATCCATGGTGACAGCTGTATAGGCTGCCGAGCTGCTTACTGCATTATCGAGGGCTTTGCAGGAATGAAAGATGGCAACCTTTTGAATTTCGGCGCGGTCAAAAAGAGTATCGGGAGCTTTGTCTGCATCATCTTCAGAATCGCTTTCACTGATAGCCTGATCTATAAGAGTGTTCAGACGTCCATAAGATGCTTCTATATCAGTCATCGCATTTATGGCTTCCTCATTCCTGATGACTTCCAGCTGGGAATTGATATCGGAAATATCACTGTCTATCCTGCTTCTTATATCATTTATACCACTGCTTAAAGCTTCTTTAGTCTCGACTGCATCTGACTGGATATAGCCTGTTGCCTGGTCGTAAAGGGACATGACATCGGTTTTGAAAGTTCCTTCAGCCGCACTAAGAGCCAGAACCTGCTGGGACATTTCCTTGCTGGTAACTGTACTCTTTTTCATGGCAGAGGTGATTATCATTATAACGATGATAAAAGCTATGAGAAGCACGACATTAATGGCGCTGAGTCTGAAAAGGATAGTGTTGAAAAAAAGCGGCTTCCGCATAGTGGTATTATTTTTGCTGCTCATAAGTTAACTCCTTTCTTTCTATCCTTAACTGTTTTCCAGACTTTCGGACAGCTTCTCATAAAAACCATCAGAATAAAGAGCCCCTGAGGCGAAATCATAGAAAAGAGGGGATATATTCTGCGTTGAAAAGCCGCTTTCTATATTCATCCAGTGCCAGGATGAGGTCTTACCGGAAGATAAATATTCACTGACTGTTTCCGCAAAGGGATCAGATGCCATATAGCTGCAGGAGTTAAAAGGGCTTATAAATCCGGCGTCTTCTACAAGTATTTTCTGGGCTGTGTCTTCAGAGCACCATTGAAGAAAAGCTTTTGCAGCCTCAGAATTTCCTTCCTTTGGAACTGCCCACCAGGAGGGAGGGCTCGTAAGGATCGTATCCATACCTTCCTCAAAGCAGTAGGGAAGCATGCCAACTTTGAAATTACCGGCAGAAGCATATTCTTCGGAATAGTCTCCGTTAAGAAGTGCGCCTATCCAGGATCCTTGTGTAATAAAAGCGTATTTGCCGGCTGCAAAATTTCTGACCTGATCTTCGTATGTTCCCATTGTAAGGAGAGAGGGATCGGAATGCTGCTGGATAGCATAAATAAAATCAAGAAAGTGTTTTAATCTGTCATAATCTAAGCTTTTTGATTCATTAAAAAGGTCAATATAGGTCGTGTCATCACGGTCAAGACCGGAATCGAGATAATTTCCAAAAATATGATTGCCTGTTGACCAGGAGAGACTCTCGATATTTGTGCCGTAACCTACGACGGCTGTGAGTCCGAGGTCTGATTTCCGGGAATCGATTTTATCGAGAGCTTCCTTAAAAGATTCAGGACCTGTGATGCTGGCCGGATCAACTCCTGCCTTTTCGAGAATGTCTGCATTGTAGCTTAATCCTATTGCTTCTGTAGCGTAGGGGAAGCCGAGAGTGCCATATTCGGGATCAACAAAGGCGGAGTCCGTATCGGAAACCCATGCCTCGCCGCTCATATCGGTGAGCAGCCCGTCCCAGTTGTCAAAACCTGAAGATTCGCAGACAATGATATCCGGGAGTTCATCAGCCAGATATAGGCCTTTTAACAAAGCCTGTGCATCAACGCCGGAGGATATGTTCTGTACCTCAACGGTAACACCGCTTTCCGCCTTATAGGCAGCCGCGAGCTCATCAATTTGGGAAGCGACCTCTGATTTACTGTTTATCAGGCTTATGACTGCAGCTTCATCTGAACTTACACTTTCATTTTTTTGTGAGGAACCGGGGATTTTTAAGGCACAGCCGCATAATAAGATCATGGATATTGACATTGCGGCAATCCTGATATGACGTGAATTGATTTTTATACTCATGAAACAAATCCCCCTTCTGTATATTATTAAAAGAATATAAAAATATATATCTGATGTGAATTTTTTTGGACATGAAACCTTATCAATTACTATATCGGAAGGGATTTAAAAAATTTTAGATTTTTTTAATAAAAATAAATAATGTATTAAAAAAAGAACCGGATGAAATATTATTTGATATTCCATCCGGTGATCATCAGATTTTGACTTATGCGTTAGCCATCTGCTGGAGTGCTGAGTCTGCGAGTATCTTTATGCAGTGCTCATTTAAGAATGCTTCATCAGAAGCCTTGTAGCTTTCACTCTGTGCATATTCAGTTATGATATTGCAGATCTTGTTGAAATCCTCAGGCGTATGCTGAGCCTTACGGATTATCAGATAATAATGAGAATCTGCAGGATTTTTGTAAAGTGTATTAACACCATCATAGAAACCTGCCACGATATGGGCAAGTCTTGCAACCTCATCGAGATTTTCGAATGAGTAGCATTTAACGATATCTACGGGAACAGTTATCTGAAGCTCTCCCCTGACAGATCTTGCTTTCTTTCTCGGAGCAGCTGTCTTTGATTTATCCTTGCTGTCATCAGAGCTTATGCCTCTGAGTTTTTTGAACATATCAAGGACATCATCAGCCCCCGAAGTTGTAAGTGCATTGATAATATCACCGTCATTTTCACTGACAGAAGGTGCAAATTTCGAGAATCTTGTATCAAGTTCCTCAGGATTTTCTACCTTTGTGATTATCAGGACAATCGTCTCTCCTGAAAGAGGTATTGCTTCTATCATAAGCGGAATGTCATCTGCTTCAAAACCAAACTGATATGCAGCCTGCTGCATCATATCTCGAAAAAGTGACTTTGCCTTTTCTGTACCGTATGCGAGTTCACTGATCTTAAGCTCACGCTCTGCAAGATCGGTTTTTGTTAAAGTACAACGAATCTGATGGTCGTTAACCTTCTCTATCTTCATTTAAACCACCGTCCTTCATATAAAAACTTATAGTTACTAAATTTATATACTTTTAAAGCGCTCAAGTCAAGTGAATTTTTTTCTCAATAAATTAACGGTTTGGACATAAATTCATCTGATGCCTCTATTTGTCTTAATTTAGCCGTTAAAAAATTTCCGGACTTGCGTATACAGCGGATTAATAGTAAAATGATTTTTGATTTGGCTCAAAGACGAAAACGGGAGGTAAAATTATTATGACGGATGAAGAATGGTTGGAAGTTGCCAGAGAGTGCAGTACAGAGAATATCCCTTTTCTGTCTAGTATGCCTGAAAAGGAAAAGACAGAGCTCTTGGAAAGATCAGAACTCAGACGTGTCCGCAAGGGCAGTTATCTTTTTAGAGAAGGTGATAATGTAGATGCCATTTATATAATACTTAAGGGTAAGGTGAAGCTCACTCGCTTTGATGCGGAGGGCAGAGAGCAGATCGTCGGTATTTTTGCAAAGAGCGATACGGTCTGGGAAGGAATGCTGTTAGAGGATAGCCATTTCCCTTATTCCGGAGTAAGTATGGTAAATACATTTGTATGTATAATATACAGATCTGATTTTGTAAAAGTTTTAAGTGACTTCCACGTTGCGCTGAATATAATAGCGCTTCTTTCAAGAAAATTGCATGATGCAAATGAGAGAAACCTTTTGCTCTCGACCAAGGATCCTAAAGCGAGACTTGCTGCTTTCCTATTATATAGGGAAAAGCGCGATCATGAAGAAACTATTGACTTAAGGCTTGAGGACATTGCGGCGAGCCTTTCCATGCGGCCTGAAACAGCCAGCAGAAAGATAAAGGAACTCTCTGATGAGGGACTCATTAAAAGAGTCGGAAAGAGCAGGATTCAGATCGTCAATTTTGAGGGTCTGGAAGACGCAAGAATGTAAGCTGGTTTCAGAAAGGATTATTTATGAGCGACGAAATTATAAAGGCAGGAGTTCATTCAATAGAGACTTTCGGATCCGTTGATGGTCCGGGAGTGAGGTTTGTTATTTTTGTAAAAGGATGCAATCTGCGTTGTCGCTACTGCCATAATGCAGATACCTGGAATCCTGAAACAAATAACTTAAAGACCGCGGATGAGCTGCTGGAAAATGCCATGCGCTACAGGTCTTACTGGGGCGAAGACGGCGGCATTACCGTAAGCGGTGGCGAGCCTCTTTTACAGATTGATTTTCTTATCGATCTTTTTAAGAAGGCAAAGGCTGAGGGCATAAATACCTGCATAGATACAGCACTTCAGCCTTTTACAAGGGAAGAGCCCTTTTTTACAAAATTCAATGAACTTATGGAATACACGGATCTCCTTTTGGTGGATATAAAGCATATCGACAGAGAAGAGCATATAAAGCTCACAGGAAAGCCAAATGACAATATCAAAGACGGTATGAAATATCTTTCGGAGATAGGTAAACCAATATGGATAAGGCATGTGCTGGTTCCGGGAATTACTGATAATGATGAATATCTTAAAGAGACCAGGAAATTTATAGACAGCCTCAGCAATGTAAAAAAAGTGGAGATCCTGCCTTATCACTCGATGGGTGAGTACAAGTTCGAGGAACTTGGCATTGAATACAGTCTTAAAGGCGTAAAGGCACCATCAAAGGAGCGTATAGAAAACGCAGAGAAGATCCTGAAAGGTTAAAGCTTGTTAGTTAAGGCTTACTTGATAAAATTTGTCAGGAATGCCTTATATTCGTGAATATGGTTATATTTTATGATTCTTAAATCAAAAGAATCTTTATAACTAATAA
This sequence comes from Lachnospiraceae bacterium, assembly GCA_024682575.1. Taxonomy (GTDB): domain Bacteria; phylum Bacillota; class Clostridia; order Lachnospirales; family Lachnospiraceae; genus NK4A144. Next base: position 6,514 of record JAIKZC010000162.1, read on the forward strand.
TATTTACCGAGTAAAATGACAGTGTGTATTGATATCTATACAAATATTTGTTGAATATTTACAATAAAATATTCAGTGATAATGCGTGTTTTGTCTATTAAGTGTAATCAATCTTTTATTGATAAATAAATATCGAATTGATTTAAATCAATGTAAGAGAAGTTAGCCTGTGCTAATCTAAACCAGCACAGGTTAAAAAAATAACAAACCCCTGGCAATCCGGTAAAAACTACCGGAATAGTCGTTGAAGTTTTTATAAGGAGATATAAAACATGAGAGAAGAATGGCATGGATTCAAAGGAACACATTGGTTGGATGATATCAATGTTCGTGATTTCATTCAGAATAACTATACCGCTTATGAAGGAGATGAGGAATTCCTCGCAGGCCCTACAGAGGCAACAGATAAGCTCTGGGGACGTCTCCAGGAGCTTCAGAAAGAGGAGCGAGCAAAGGGCGGAGTTCTCGAGTGTGAGACAGAAGTTGTATCAGGACTTACAGCTTATGGCCCGGGTTACATCGATGAGTCAATGAAGGATCTTGAAAAGGTAGTAGGTCTTCAGACAGATAAGCCTCTTAAGAGAGCATTTATGCCTTACGGCGGAATCAAGATGGCAGAGGAGGCAGCTGCTAACTACGGTTATACAGTAAATCCTAAATACCACAAGATTTTTACAGAGTATCATAAGACTCACAATCAGGCTGTTTTTGACGCATATACACCTGAAATGAAGAAGGCTCGTCACAGCCACATCGTTACAGGTCTTCCGGATACTTACGGAAGAGGACGTATCGTAGGCGATTACAGAAGAGTTGCTCTTTACGGTATTGATTTCCTTATTTCAAAGAAGGAAGAGGATTTCGCTAACTGCGGTGACGGCACAATGACAGATGACGTTATCAGACAGAGAGAAGAGATCACAGAGCAGATCAGGGCATTAAAGGGCATGAAGGCTATGGCAAACGTTTATGGCTATGACATTTCAAAGCCTGCTTCAAACGCTGCCGAGGCAGTTCAGTGGCTTTACTTCGGATATCTTGCAGCTATTAAGACACAGAACGGTGCTGCAATGTCAGTTGGAAGAATCTCAACATTCCTTGATATCTATATCGAAAGAGACATGAAGGAAGGCAAGCTTACAGAGACCGAGGCTCAGGAACTTATTGACCACATGGTAATGAAGTTCAGAATGGTTAAGTTTGCAAGAATCCCTTCATACAACCAGCTTTTCTCCGGAGATCCCGTATGGGCTACTCTTGAGGTTGCAGGACTTGGCATGGACGGAAGACACATGGTCACAAAGAATGACTATCGTTTCCTCCATACTCTTGAGAACATGGGACCTTCACCCGAGCCTAACCTTACAGTTCTTTATACATCAAAGCTTCCTGAGAACTTTAAGAAGTATGCAGCAAAGATCTCTGTAAATACCTCTTCTGTTCAGTATGAGAATGATGATGTTATGCGTCCTGTATGGGGTGATGACTACAGCATCTGCTGCTGCGTATCTGCTACACAGACAGGTAAGGAGATGCAGTTCTTCGGCGCAAGAGCAAACCTTGCAAAGGCTCTTCTCTATGCTGTAAACGGCGGTATCGATGAAAAGCTTGGAACCCAGGTAGGACCTGAGTATGCACCTATCAAGGGCGATTATCTTGAATATGATGAGCTTATGCACAAGTATGACATCATGCTTGACTGGCTTGCAGGCCTCTATGTAAATATCCTGAATCTTATTCAGTTTATGCATGATAAATATTATTATGAGGCAGCCGAGATGGCTCTTATCGATACAAACGTAAGAAGAACCTTTGCTACAGGTATCGCAGGCTTCTCGCACGTTGTAGATTCACTCAGCGCTGTTAAATATGCAAAGGTTAAGATCGTTCGTAACGAGGAGGGTCTTGCTGTAGGATATGAGACAGATGGTGATTTCCCTAAATATGGAAATGATGATGACAGAGCTGATGAGATCGCAGTATGGCTCTTAAAGACCTTCATGAAGAAGATCGAGAAGCACCACACCTACAGAAATTCTGAGCCTACAACATCTATCCTTACTATTACTTCAAACGTTGTTTACGGTAAGGCTACAGGTGCTCTTCCTGACGGACGTGAAGCTTATAAGCCTTTCGCTCCCGGTGCAAACCCGGCTTACGGCGCAGAGAAGAACGGACTCCTTGCATCACTTAACTCTGTTGCAAAGCTTCCTTATGAGTATGCTCTTGACGGTATTTCAAATACCCAGACTATCAATCCTGATGCACTCGGACATACTGAGGATGAGAGAAAGAATAACCTCTTCCACGTACTTGACGGATACTTCACAAAGGGTGCTCATCACCTCAACGTAAACGTATTCGGAGTAGAGAAGCTTAAGGACGCTATGGAGCATCCTGAAAAGCCTGAGTACGCAAACTTCACTATCCGTGTTTCAGGTTATGCTGTTAAGTTCATCGACCTTACAAAGGAACAGCAGATGGATGTTATTTCCAGAACCTGCCACGACAGAATGTAAATCATATTTTCGCTGCTGACTAACTTAATGCCATAGACAGTTAATATCAAAAAAATCCCGCTTCGTATGATCACGGAGCGGGATTTTTGTGTTTTTTATCAGATGGAAAAATAATTAATTAGAAGCCTCTGCTTCAGCCTTAATATCTTCTTTGATCTTTTCTGTTTCGGCGGTTTCACGAACCAGATCTCTGTACCAGCTTAAAGCACCTAAATATGCGTTATAGATGTTTTCTGAGTTTAGGTTCTTAAGGACTATGATACGGGAAACTTCATCCCAGTCAGCCTGCTCATATGCAGAAGCAAGTGCATATACAGGATAAAAGAGTCCGCTATTATTGATGAGGGCATCGCTTATATGGGATGAGACATTGAGGATCTTTATTGCCTCTTCC
>JAIKZC010000183.1 GCA_024682575.1 Lachnospiraceae bacterium
GCACTTAGCTTCCCTCCGAATATAAACCCCTATTTAACTGATCATTTAATTTTATCACAATAAATCGAATTAAACAAAAAAACTTTTTACCACAGCAGTGCTCTACTGTGGTAAAAAGTCTTAAAGGCTTGATCTGACTATTTCATCAATAGTTAAGATGAAAAATTGCTTAAAAGTGATATGTTTTTATCATCTCTTGATGTTAAATGCTCCGAATCCCGGGAATACTGCACTGTCACCAAGCATTTCTTCAATGCGGAGAAGCTGATTGTACTTTGCAACTCTTTCTGTTCTGCTCGGTGCACCTGTCTTGATCTGACATGTATTAAGAGCTACTGCAAGATCAGCAATGGCAACATCTTCTGTCTCACCGGAACGATGTGAAGTAACTGCAGTATATCCTGCCTTATGAGCCATCTTGATAGCCTCAAGTGTCTCTGATACTGAACCGATCTGGTTTAACTTGATAAGGATAGAGTTTCCTACTCCAAGCTCAATACCCTTGCTGAGACGGTCAGTATTAGTAACAAAAAGATCATCACCAACAAGCTGTACTCTGCCGCCAAGCTCCTTTGTAAGAGACTTCCAGCCATCCCAGTCTTCCTCATCAAGACCGTCTTCAAGTGAGTAGATAGGATATTTCTCTGTAAGGTTCTTCCAATGGTCGATGAGCTGATCTGTTGTAAATTTCTGGCCAGCCTTAGGGAGAACATATTCACCCTTTGCACTGCCCTTCCACTCACTTGCTGCTGCATCCATAGCAAGAACGAAATCCTTACCCGGCTCATAACCAGCCTTCTTTATGGCATCGAGGATTGTCTCGATAGCTTCCTCATCACTTGAAAGGTTAGGAGCAAATCCACCCTCATCACCTACAGATGTTGCAAGACCCTTATCCTTTAAGATAGACTGAAGTGAATGAAATACTTCCGTGCTCCAGCGCAGGCACTCTGAAAAGCTCGGTGCCCCGGCAGGCATGATCATGAACTCCTGAACATCAATATTGTTTGCGGCATGAGCACCACCATTTAAGATATTCATCATTGGAAGCGGAAGACGATTTGCATTCACACCGCCAAGGAATCTGTAAAGCGGGATACCAAGTGATTTTGCTGCTGCATCTGCAGATGCTATGGATACCGCAAGGATCGCATTGGCACCGAGATTTGACTTTGTCTTTGTTCCGTCAGCCTTGAACATAGCTGCATCTACTGCGTATGTATCTGCTGCGCTTATTCCCTTTACAGCGCTGTTTATAGCATTATTTACATTTTCAACAGCCTTTGCCACGCCTTTTCCCCCAAAGCGTGCCTTATCGCCGTCACGGAGCTCAAGTGCCTCAAATTCACCTGTTGATGCACCGCTGGGAGCTGCTCCTCTTCCAACTGTTCCGTCTGCAAGAACAACTTCTGCCTCAACTGTCGGATTTCCTCTTGAATCAATAATCTGACGACCGATAACCTTCTCAATCTCGAGATTTCTCATTTTTGTTCCTCCTGAAAATGCTGATAATTATTTTAATATCACGTTAGCTTGAGCTAACGGTAACAGTTTAACATTATTGTTATACTTAAATCAATCCCGATAATGAGAATTTTTATCAAAATTTTTATTAATAATTTGTAACTTTCGCAAAATAAAAAAAGACCTACTGATATCAGCAGATCTTTTAATAAAAATTTCTTAATTTTTATGGCATCTTATGGCATAAGAAAACCGACTTTTTTATAAACTTTTGCAAGTGTTTTATTTGCTACTCTTGATGCCCTTGCAGCACCTTCTTTATAAACTGACTCAAGATATCCCTTATCCTGCATCATACGTTCAGCTTCCTCTCTGATAGGGCGGAATGCCTCAATAACAGCTTCACCTACTGCAGGCTTAAATACTCCGTAACCCTGTCCGTCAAACTCTTTTTCTATTTCTTCGATCGTTTTTCCGGTAACAGCCGCATAAATGTTCATAAGATTTGCTACTCCTGGCTTGTTCTCCTTGTCGTAGCGTACGCAGTTTTCCCTGTCGCTGTCTGTAATGGCTCTCTTGAATTTTCTTGCAATGACTTCCGGCTGATCCATAAGGAATACGCATCCCTCAGGGATCGACTTACTCATCTTGGTTCCCGGCGTAGTAAGGCCGTATATCCTTGCACCTGCCTTTGGAATATAAGGCTCCGGAACTGTAAATACATCACCATATAAATTATTGAATCTTTCAGCTATATTTCTTGTAAGCTCAACATGCTGTTTCTGATCCTCACCTACAGGCACGTAATCAGGCTTGTAAAGAAGGATATCCGCTGCCATTAGAGAAGGATAAGTGAAAAGACCCGCATTGATATTATCCTGATGCTTTGCAGATTTATCCTTAAACTGAGTCATTCTTGAAAGCTCTCCGAACATCGTATAGCATTCAAGCACCCATGCAAGCTGTGCATGAGCCGGTACATGCGACTGTACGAAAAGGGTATTCTTTTCAGGGTCAAGTCCGCATGCAATATACTGTGCCAGCTGCTGAAGAGTACGTCTTCTGAGCTCTGCAGGTGTCTGTCTTACAGTGATCGTATGCATATCTGCCATGAAATAATAGCAGTCAAACTCCTCTGCCCTTACTGCCCAGTTCTTAATTGCTCCAAGGTAATTTCCAAGGTGAAGATCACCACTGGGCTGAATTCCTGAGAGCATTACTTTTTTCTTTTCTGTTCCTTCCATAATCTACTGAATCTCCTTTCGATTTCTAAAATTATTTTCAAAAATAAATAACAAAAAATCCCCGGCAGAAGCCTTTTAACAAGCTCTGCCGGGGACGAATAATTCTGCTTATCCGCGGTGCCACCCCGCTTATGTGATCATAAGATCACACATCTCATAGAGATACCATCATATCTCCTGCCTCTTACGCGTGCATCACGTCATGGAATACTTAGCCAAAAGCCTTTGACCATGCCCTCAGCGGTCCATTTGATGAAGTATCCTTCATTCCCTTCTCAGCTTCCGGGAACTCTCTGTAAATGTCGTTTCAACACCTTTATCTCCGCCTCAACGGTTTCATTTTTCAATTAAATATTATCTTAGCACCCAAAAAATTATAAGTCAACCTCTGATTAAATTTAATAAAAATCAAATATCGAGAGCTGGTTTGAATCGGGTATATCTCCCAATAGTCCAAGGCTCTTAAGTTTAGGCGCCATATTTTTTGAACAGCCTGTCCTTATGCAGAAATCATCCACTGAAAGGAAAGGTCCGTCAGCCGCTGCCTCCGCAATAGCGTGCGCCAATGCATCAGCAGCTTTTCCGCCCATTCCTTCTACCGATGAGAGCGGAGGCATTATCCTTTTCTCATCAACCTGTCTGAAATATTTAGGGTCGGCCTTATTTATATCGATCGGTGCAAAATCATAGCCTCTCGCATACATTTCCTGAACAAGCCGCATATCCCTTATGGCATCAAGTTCAGTGGCAGTCATCTTGTTTTTACCCTGCTCTTTAAGCTTATCCGTCAGCACTTTAAGTGTAGCCTCGAGTTTGCCTTTTCCCTGGCACATAGTAGCATAGTCAATATTTCCGGCTCTTATTGAGAAGAAAGCCGAATAATAGGCAAGCGGTCTGTAAACCTTAAACCAGGCAACTCGCCATGCCATCATTACATATGCTGCAGCATGCGCTTTAGGGAACATGTATTTTATCTTAAGGCAAGAATCAATATACCATTCCGGAACGTCCGCTGCTATCATCGCCTCTTTCATTTCAGGCTTTAATCCCTTACCCTTACGCACAGACTCCATGGTCTTGAAAGAAAGTGCCGGATCCATGCCCTTATTGATAAGGTAAAGCATGATATCATCTCGACAGCAGATACATTCTTCAAGCTTCATTCCCTTTTCATTTACCAAAAGCTGGGCGTTTCCACTCCATACATCGGTACCATGGGAAAGGCCCGAAATACGGATTAGATCCGAAAAAGTATGCGGCTGTGTATCAACCAGCATCTGTATAACAAAGTCTGTTCCAAACTCCGGAATACCAAGAGTTCCCGTAGGGCATCCGCCGATATCATCCGGCTCTACTCCCAACGCCTTTGGACTAGTGAAAAGCGACATTACCTTCTGTTCATCCAACGGTATAGAAATAGCGTCCTCTCCGGTGGCATCCTCGAGGAAACGGATCATCGTAGGATCGTCGTGCCCGAGAATATCAAGTTTTAATAGGTTATGGTCGATCGAGTGATATTCAAAGTGCGTTGTGATTATCGGTGTCGTCATATCATTTGCAGGATGCTGTATAGGTGTGAATGAATATATCTCCTCGCCCTGCGGCATAACTACGATTCCACCGGGATGCTGTCCGGTTGTACGCAGTATTCCCTCGCAGCCATGTGCAAGCCTTTCCATCTCCGCGCGCCTTTTATGCACATCATGGTCCTCGCAATAACCGCGTACATATCCGTAGGCAGTTTTTTCCGCAAGTGTACCTATCGTACCGGCTCTAAAGGTCTGCCCGGCACCAAAAATAACTTCTGTATATTTGTGTGCCTTTGACTGATAATCACCGGAGAAGTTAAGGTCGATATCCGGCTCCTTATCTCCCGAAAAGCCAAGGAAAGTCTCAAAAGGTATATCAAATCCGGTCTTTACCAACTGTTCTCCGCAATTAGGACATATCTTATCCGGCATATCACAGCCACACATGCTCTTCATTGCGTACTGCTTTACATCCGGTGAATCAAAGTCATAGTAATGGCATTTAGGGCAGAGATAGTGCGGCGGAAGCGAGTTAACCTCTGTTATTCCCGCCATATTTGCAACGAAGGAGGAACCTACAGAACCTCTCGATCCTACCAGATATCCGTCTTCTACCGATTTCCATACCAGCTTCTGCGCAATAATGTACATAACCGCATAGCCGTTTCCGATAATAGACTTAAGCTCTATCTCAAGTCTGTCCTTAACCTGACTCGGAAGATTCTCTCCATAGATCTCCTCAGCCTGTTTATAACAGATATCTCTAAGCGTACTGTCAGAATTTTCAATGACCGGCGGTGCCTTATCAGGACGCACGGGTGTTATATAATCGACCATATCAGCTATTTCATTCGGTCTTGTGATAACTACCTCTTTTGCCTTTTCTTCGCCGAGATATTTAAACTCCTCGAGCATTTCATCCGTCGTCCTTAAGAAAAGAGGAGGCTGCTCGTCAGCATCAGCGAAGCCTTTTCCTGCCATTACGATACGTCTGTAGACTTCATCCGAAGGATCAAGGAAATGCACATCGCAGGTAGCACAAACGGGCTTATTAAACTGTTCTCCAAGCTTGACTATCTTTTTATTTATATCCTGCAGATCCTCCACAGTCTCATACTGGTTATCCGCCTTCAAAAGGAAGAAGTTGTTGCCAACCGGCTGAATTTCCAGATAATCATAAAAGTTAACTATCTTTGCCAGTGATTCTTCCGGAAGTTCTCTTTCGAGAGCCTGGAAAAGTTCTCCTGCCTCACAGGCACTTCCGATTATCAGTCCTTCCCTGTATTTTGCCAGCATAGTTTTCGGTATCCTGGGGCGTCTCTGATAATATTTAAGATGCGACATCGAAACCAGTCTGTATAAATTAACTCTTCCCGTCTCATTCTTCGCAAGGATTATCACATGATAGTAAGGCAGCTTTCTAATAGTATTTTCAGTGGCAACATTCATCTTCTTAAGCTCTTCAAGACTTGTTACCTTCTGTTCACGAAGTCTCTCACAAAGCTTTACGAAGATTTCCGCAGTGGCACCTGCATCATCTACTGCCCTGTGGTGATTCTCAAGTGATACATTGAGCTCCTTCGCCACTGTATCCAGCTTGTAACGGTTTAAGCCCGGAAGCATAAATCTCGCCATCTCAACCGTATCCACTATGATCTTGTCAAAGGAAAGTCCCAAATCTGCTGCATTTTTTGCAATAAAGGTTGTATCGAAAGCAGCATTATGAGCTACTACATGCGCCCCTTCTGCAAATTTAAGAAAGCGTGGCAAAACTTTATCTATGGTATCCGCTCCGCTAACCATAGAGTCATTGATTCCCGTAAGACTCTCGATCCTAAAAGGGATCGGTACCTCCGGGTTAACAAATTCATCGTAATGGTCTACTATCTGACCCTTTTCCACACGAACCGCGCCGATTTCAATTATTTTGTTTTTCTCGGGTGAAAAACCTGTGGTCTCTATATCAAATACGACAAAGTCCTCATCAAGGCTGTGCAGATCTTTTCCATCCTTCTCTCCTATGGTCCAGACTATGTCCTTTTCATCGTCTACAAGGTATCCTTCTACTCCGTAAATGATCTTGAAGTCTTTATTGTCAAGATCTGCCTTCGTATGATTGGCTTCCGGAAAGGCAAGCACATTTCCGTGATCTGTTATGGCTATGGAATTCCATCCCCAGCCGGCTGCCCTCTTTATAATGGTCTTGGCGTCGGTAACTCCATCCATTTCACTCATCTTTGTATGACAATGAAGCTCTGTTCTCTTTACCGGAGCATTATCAACCCTCGGTACCACGAAAGAGCCTATCTTCCTTATCATGCGGATTCCGCCAAGAAC
>JAIKZC010000203.1 GCA_024682575.1 Lachnospiraceae bacterium
AAGGTATATTTTTTTCCTGCTCTTTAGTATAAAATGCTCTGAAAAAAGCATTGCCACAACAGGCAGGTAACCCATAAGAGTCGAACCGATAACCGAGTGCATCCTGACTCTCATTGTGGATGCATCCGCCTTTGAAACATATTCGAGCCTGAATAAGTAATCAATGTAAAATTGTGGAGCCGTTATAAAAAGAATAACTCCGAGAATTCCTATAAAAGTTACCGCGAATATAAAATAACGATAAAACCGCTCTCTTTCGATTTCCTCAGTTCCTCTTACCGCAAAATAAAAGATCATCGGCAGTGCGGTTGAGAAAAGCTCGCCCAAATATACCGAAGCCGGCATCCCGTACCCTATTGTCCATATGCCTGAAATGACATTATATAAAAGCCACAGAGCCATGATAATATCTGCGGTATTTTTTTCTTTCAATATATTCATCTTTCCGGCCATTACACACCAGATAACTGTAGCCGCTACCAATACTGCGGACACCATTCCCGGATGAATAAGATCAAGTGAGATCAATGATGCAGCATATATGATCATCATTGCCGGATAGTAGTTCTCTGCCGGATTATATTTTTTTATTAATTCCTTCATTTTAATTCAAAAGCTCCCTGATAATCTTTCCATAGGCATCCTCAGACTTTTCTTCTCTCTCTTCTGTCTGAACTGCGGTAATTCGATGGCTGATAACTCTCTCCATCAGCTCTGCAAGCGTTCTTGCCGCAAAAGTACTGAAAAAATACGCATTTTCATACTCATTAAGAACTTCCCTTGCAAATGGTGTGTTTGCGGCAAGTACGATCGTGCCGCTCTTTCTGGCTTCTGCCATCGGTACACCAAAGGTTTCAATATATGATGGAAATATCAATACAGAGTCTTCATAATTTTTAAGAAGTTCCTCACGCGGCATACTTCCTGCAAAGTGGATATTAGGTGAAATTTCTCCCTTGATCCAGGGCAGCTCCTCCCTGTCCACAGTAAACTTCACTTCGAAATTTATTATTCCCTTTTTATTGAGTATCTTCACCGCATCGATTATCGTCTGATGATTTTTATAGAGGATGGCGCCCGACGGGAAAATAAATTTGCAGAAAGCATTATTTCCTCCGTTAAATCTGACTCCCGTATCCGGTACATCTGGCAGGATCTTTATAACCCTGCTTTCTTCCACCCCAGTTTTATCGATAACAGCTTTTTTCATCCAGTCTGTCTGAACTATAGTCTTGTCGCTGTTCTTTATTGACGAATTTATTTCCTTTGATATTAGATACTGATAAATGGCATAATGACGCTCATCTTTTTTCAAAAAGGAAAAGCGCCTGGAATTCTGAAATCCCAGAGGCTGATGCACGTAAACAACCTTCTTTGCATAGCCGTTTCTGCTTCTTACTTTTCCAACCGGCATAGTATTCTGCAGTGAAAAAACCACATCCGGCTTATATTCTGAAAGAAAATCCGCGCCGCTGAAGTGATCAAAATGCAGTCTCTTTATTCTGGACTCTTTTATATCCTTAAGCACGGTCACATGAAGATTCCGGCTCTCTTTAACAAGATTTTCTGCGCCGGTTATAAAATGCCATTCATTTTCATGATCATTTTTTTTAATGTATGCTGCGAAGTCCTGCAGTACCGAAAGAGCTCCTGTCTTACTTGCAGCCGTATCTATTACCAGTATTTTTTTCATATCACCTTGTATTTTCAGTTTATCGTTTAAGCCATACTGTTTCGTTAACTATTTTGGTATAGCTCTGTATTATCTTTATAACCTTCACCGAAACATTTTCATCGGCATAATCCTCTGCTTCAACAACCTTCTCGCCATTTTCAAACATCGATACTGCGAGCTCCAGAGCCTGCTCTACATCTTCTTTCTTTATTCCGCCAATGACTATGGTTCCCTTATCAAGAACCTCAGGTCTCTCAGTGGATGTACGGATAAGCACACCTGGGAAATTCATCATTGCCGATTCCTCAGAAAGCGTTCCGCTGTCAGAAAGGACACAATATGCATTTTCCTGAAGTTTATTATAGTCCATATATCCAAAAGGCTTGAGATTACGTACCAGAGGATGGAATTTAAAATTCCTCTGCTCGATAAATTTCATGGAACGTGGATGTGTTGAGTAAATTACAGGCATCTGATATTTCTCAGCTATAGCATTTACCGCATTCATAAGATCCATAAAATTCTCTTCCAGGTCAATATTCTCTTCCCTATGAGCTGAAAGAAGTATATATTTTTTAGGCTCAAGTCCAAGTCTTTCTAAAACATCGGATTTCTCAATGGTTTCACGATAGCTGTTTAAAACCTCCTTCATCGGAGAGCCTGTTACAAACATCGTCTTACCATCAATTCCTTCGCTTAAAAGATATCTTCTTGAATGCTCTGTGTAAGGCATATTGATGTCTGAAATATGATCTACTATTTTTCTGTTTATCATTTCAGATACATTCCAGTCCCAGCAACGGTTTCCGGCTTCCATATGGAAGATCGGTATTTTAAGTCTTTTTGCTGAAATTGCAGCAAGTGCAGAATTTGTATCTCCAAGTATCAGAAGCGCATCAGGCTTTACTTCTGTCATAAGGGTATAGGATTTGGCAATGATGTTTCCCATTGTTTCACCAAGATTTTTTCCTACACTCTCGAGATAATAATCAGGCGCTCTTAATCCGAGGTCTTCAAAAAATATCTGATTTAAGGTGTAATCATAGTTCTGACCTGTATGTACCAGGCAATGATCAAAATATTTATCCGCACATTTTATTACAGCGCTAAGGCGTATTATTTCCGGTCTTGTCCCTAAAACCGTCATAAGCTTTAATTTACTCAAAATATAGCTCCTTTGGATTTCCGATAAAAATTTCTATTTATTTTACTTTTGAAAAAACTTTTTATCACGGAAGATTCCTGCCATGATAAAAAGTTTTCTTAAAGATTATTCTTTATCTACCTTTTCGTAATAGGTATCAGGCCTGTCAGGATTAAAGGCTTCATTAGCCCACATTATCGTGACCATGTCCTCTTCACCCACATTTATAATGTTGTGGGTATAGCCTGTGGGTATATCAACCACTTCTAATTTTTTTCCGCTCACGCGATATTCGATGACCTTATCAGTTCCGATCTTCCTGAATCTGATAAGCCCTTCACCTTTAACCACAAGGAATTTCTCATTCTTTGTATTATGCCAATGCTCTCCCTTGGTAATGCCGGGATGAGATATATTTACCGAAACCTGTCCCCTGTCTTCAGTTCTTATAAATTCAGTAAAAGAACCTCTGTTATCCTCATGCATCTCCAGCGGATAGGAAAAATCATCCTCCGGAAGAAACGAAAGATACGTACTGTAAAGCTTCTTTGAGAGCTCGCTGCTCATATCTGCTACGCTAAGCTTTTTCCTTGACTCTCTAAAAGACCTTATCTCCGCTGCCAGCTTTCCTACCGTTGTTTCATAAACAAGAAAATCAGGGAAGGTCACAAATTCTCCCGGAGGAAGAATTATTCCCTTTTCCATGCATCTTATAAACTGATCAACCACGTCATCTATATAGACAAGTCTCAATATGCTTTCAGCATTATTTACAGTTATCGGAAGATCTCTTGCAATATTATTGCAGAAGGTTGCAACTGCACTGTTGTAATTCGGTCTGGACCATTTTCCGAAAACATTCGGAAGACGATATACATAAACTGCCGTCTCAAATTCTTTTCCATAGGTAAATACCGATTCCTCTGCTGCTCTTTTTGATGCACCATAAGGATTATCAAGTCCCGCCTGAATGGATGAAGAAAGCAGGATAGGCACCGATTTCTTAAGTTCTTCCAGCTTTGATACAATTTTCCGGGTAAGCATTGCGTTTCCCTCAAAGAATTCGGAATTATCCTGAGGTCTGTTTACTCCGGCCAGATGATAAATAAAATCTGCTCTTTCAATATATTGATCCAGTTCTTCATCTGTTGAATTA
>JAIKZC010000292.1 GCA_024682575.1 Lachnospiraceae bacterium
TGAACTTGAAAATCAGGTATTTGCAGGACATACCAATTCTTCTCAATATACTAATGCAATGGGAAAAATTTCATCACTTACAAGTTTAATGGATGAACTTGATAATAAAAATGGATCAATGACGGCAGAAGATATCTCAAAGCTTAGAAATTCATATAAAGAAGCATATAATGCTATTAATGATTATTTGGACCACCTGCCGTGGTTTATAATAAGTAGTCAAGGTAAACAACGGCGAAGTGGAATGAAGATGATAAAGAGTATGATGGAAAAAGAATTTGAGTATCTGGATAAATTTGCTCATGGTGTTAATAATATCAGTCTAAATAATTTTCTTGAGCAATGTCGTACTGAGAAGGTGACTCCGATAAAAATGGAAAGTTCAGGGTCATTAGGTGGTTTAATAAATAAGAGAGTTATTGCAAAACTGAATAATAAAAAAGGCATGTTTACAGAGTTAAACAATATTCCCAATTGCGATGAAGAAATAAAAAAATTAAATGGTAAAATTAAAAAAAATTATGGTGAGAAATTTTTTAGTAAAATTAATGAATGGTGGGAAAAAACGTCTAATAACCACAATGAATATTTTAAACCGATAAACCGCAACAAATTTTTGGATAAAAATGCCGTACTTACAGATGATGAAAAGAGGAGTAGAGACGAGGTTGCAGAAATTTGCAAAAATGTTCTTAATATAGATATTTTCGCTGATGATACACTAAAGAAAGATATAGAGGAGTTTATTTTTGATACTTTTAAATATAGGTTATATAAGGACCTGTATGTAATAAATGGTGGAATTAAAGAGGGAAGTAATATAGATAGTAGAAATACAGCAATGACAATAATGGGGGATTTGATTGGAAATAATAATATTTTGGCAAGATCGGTTTCAGCTCAAATAGTAGATAAGGATGGTAAGGTCAAGAAGGGAACATTTATGGAATGGGTAAATGGTTTATCAGAAGAGGATATGATAAATAGGAATATAAAGTATGATACACCGGAAATTACTAAAGACCTGGCAGATTTGCAGATTCTTGATTATATTTGTGGAAATCCGGATCGTCATATGGATAATATTATTATGAAAACAGAAAAGAAAAACGGAAAAGAAAAGGTTTCAGCTATAATTGGAATCGATAACGATCTTTCTTTTTTGACAAAGGAAATTTCGACTAAGCCAACAGATCTGTTCGTTATGAAGCAGAGCACGGCTATGGCTATAAAGGGATTGAGGAAGGATACACTTAAGTTTGCTTTGAGGCATCTATTAAAAGATAAGGAAATATCTGCGGTATGGAATAGAGTTTCAGCATTACAGAAAATGATTAAAAAATCTGAAAAAGTAATCTGGAAAGACGATGAAATTGTAAAGAAAGATCGAATACATATTATCAATGATGAAGATATTTTTTGGAATTCATGGACTCCGCAAAACCTGGCTAAAAAGATAACTGATGTTATGCCTGAAAAGAAAAAAAGAGATTTTAATGATATTTTTACAAGATATACTTCATCGGTTGAAGAAAGAATAAAAAAGAATAAGGAGATAAGAAACAATACCATAATAATAGGTGAAAAACGGTACGAGAAACCGTTTAATGGGATCAAGCCAGTTGATAAAATAATAAATATTATTATTCCTAAGGAAAAGAAAATTTATAATGGTTATTTTGATGGAGAATTTTTGAAAAATATTAATGTAGATAAAATTCTTGCTTTTGAATCAGAATATGATAGCATATTTAATAAGTCAGCGTTGAGCAGATACAAAGAAAATGCTTTTTATACACCAATATTGCAAAAAATGGGAATAAACAATATAACGGACATGATATATATTGATGGAAAGCCGGCATCAGATATATTAAAAAAATTAAATGAAAACCAGAAAAAGAAGTTCGCAAAAAATGAAAGAGCACAGGAAGCTTTCGTAAAGGCGTATATCTGCCATTCGTTTATAAAACGTGATAAATCTGTAAACCTGGTTGTTCCTTGCGTTAATAACGGCATAATTGACTGTAATGCTACTGAAATTCTTGCAGCTAATGGTGCAGAGTATACAATTATAGATAGATCAGGAAAAGGAATAGGAACACATAATATGTTTGATCTACAAAAAGGAAATATAATCAAGGCTAATTATGAAAAAAAGGAAAATGAAAAGGGTATTTATCATGCAAAAGAGAGATCAGCAATTAGTAGAGCAATTGCATCTATGAAGGAAGAGATATTATCTGATTTGATAAAAAATTATATCTGATTAATATTTTCAACAACAATTTCTTCTTTTTTAGGATATCCTCCTAATTTATTTACCAAAGTTAATATCCCTTTCTTCATAGATTCAATTGCTCTACTAATTGCTGATCTCTTTTTTGCATGATAACTACCCTTTTCATTTTTATTTTCCTTTTTTTCATAATTAGCATTGATTATATTTTCTTTTTGTAGATCAAACATCTTATGTGTTACTTTTTCTTTTCCTGATATATC
>JAIKZC010000315.1 GCA_024682575.1 Lachnospiraceae bacterium
CGTCAAGCGGATAAAATATTATCGGATATTAGATAAAATGAATTTGAGATATTGATAGCACTGGGCTATAATTAAACTATGGTGATAGGGATTATCTTTTTATACTTACATCGTGAAATTGAAAATTAATGGCATGTAACCGGAGAAGAGTATGAGGCAGTACAAGAAAAACAAATGCATTAAACTACTGAATTCCCTAAATAAAGCTCATGGAGAAATAATGAGCTACATACTGCACAAAAACATGGACGAGGCTGCAGCTCTCATAGCAAAATGCCAGCAGGCAGCCATTACTATCGGCACCATGCTTGAAGAAGCAGGAGATGAGAGTAAGGGGGCAGTCAGCGTCCTTGAACAATACTGCGAAGAACTCTATCTGCTTCATAACAGCATTGCTAATGGTGAAAAATTCAGTACCAACAGTGCCCAGAAAAACCTATCAAAAATATTGGAAAAAGCAGCCTCAAAAATCAGAAACGATATATCGACAGAGCTTGAAGTACTGTTTTTACCTTATAAAGCAGCTATGTGGGACAGCCTTGAGTCTGTATGGGAGAAATACAGGTCTATGCCGGGATGCAATGCCAGCGTAGTACCAATTCCATATTTTGACAGAGATGAAAAAGGCGAACTCAAAGATATGCACTATGAGGCTGAACTGTATCCGGCAAACGTTCAGGTAATTTCATACAGTGAATATGATTTTGAAGGTATTCATCCGGATAAGATATTCATTCACAATCCATATGACGACATGAATTATGTTACATCCGTTCATCCCTTCTTTTACACCGAAAACATTAAAAAGTTCACGGATGAACTTGTATATATCCCCTATTTTGTATTGGGTGAGCCAAGAGATCCGTACAATGAGAAATATCTGGAAAGCATGGAGCATTTTGTACTTGTGCCCGGGGTGAAAAATGCTGATAAAGTAATCGTCCAGTCTGAAAAGATGAAACAGGCCTATGTAAACGTTCTGACTAAGTATTACACGGATCATGATAGAAAATATTGGGAGAAAAAAATTGAAGGTTCAGGCTCTCCTAAATTAGAGAGGGTAAATAACCTTAAAGCAGAAGATTATGAGATTCCGGATGAATGGAAAAATAAAATATTTGATTCAGACGGGAAGCGTAAAAAAATAATTTTTTACAATACCAGCGTCGCAGCCATGCTGAAACATCCGGAAGAAATGATGAAAAAAATAGAAGACAGTCTTGAAATCTTTAAGGAAAGTAAAGATATTGTAACTCTCCTTTGGAGACCTCATCCGCTGTACAAATCCACCATGGAAGCAATGATACCGCAGCTGTACCCTGTATATCAGGAAATTGTGGATAAGTATATTGAGGAAGATTGGGGAATATATGATGAATCTCCGGATATTGATAGGGCAATAGCATTGTGCGACGCATATTACGGGGATCGCAGCAGCGTGGTACAATTGTGCCAAAATGCGGGAAAGCCTGTCATGATACAGAATGTGGAAATACTAAGCAGTGAGACAGGGTAGTGCTGGTAAATATTAAGATAAATTGCAAATCACCCACCCAATCACTTAAATAGTGGTTGGAGGGTGATTTTTTTTGAAGATGAAAGCGCCAACGAGGGTAATAGAATTGATAACAGCAGATATTTTAATGGCATGAAGATAATGGAAGCTGATACGGACATCCTTGATAGGATGGGTAAATATCCGGTGATTAAACAACAAGATTTATCCCGCGATATTAGAGGATTATTCTGGAAAATGAGGTATAACTGCTTGAATTAGAACATATAATAATATAATATTATGATATAACAGAATAATATTATACGGACGAAAGCATATGAATGAAAATTTTATAGCTGCAGTAAAAAAATCGCATAAATCTCAGTATCAGATAGCACAGGAAAGCGGAGTGCCTTTTTCTACAATAAATGCACTGATGAATAAGCGTCAATCAGTAAATAAGTGTGCAACAGCAACTGTGCTACGTCTTGCGTCTATCATGAATTATGATTTATTGGAATTGTTAGATCCTTATTCCTTATTGGATAAGACCGTGGGTGAATACAAGGGGGTTAAATATAAATGGGAAGATAAAAACGGCTCTATGGTGCTCTTGTTCAAATATGATAGCGAGT
>JAIKZC010000331.1 GCA_024682575.1 Lachnospiraceae bacterium
GCAAATTTGCATGCCATTTCCTCATTGAGGTCAAGGAGCGCAACCTTTGCACCTGCCTCTGCAAGAGTCTTTGCGAACATGCTGCAGAGAACTCCGCCTGCTCCTGTAACAACCGCTACCTTACCTTTTAAATCAATTTCATAATCTCTCATCTTTTTATACCTGTCTTTCTTAAAAAATTTTATTCAAAATATTTATTTTCTTTTATCTGCTTTTTCGATCGCTTCCCAGAGACCGTTGATATAAGTTGCTCCAAGTGCCCTGTCATAGAGGCCGTAGCCGGGCATTGCCTTTTCTCCCCAGATCATGCGGCCGTGGTCAGGACGGATAGGACCGTCAAAACCGATATCATAAAGAGCCTTAACTATCTCATACATATCAAAGCTTCCGTCCGAGGATAAATGTGCTGCTTCCTCGAAATCCGTCGGACTGTTGAACTTAAGATTTCTCACATGTGCAAAATGTATCCTGCCCTTTAAGCTTCTGATCATATCCGGAAGATCGTTTTTTAAGTTAGTACCATAGGAACCCGAGCAGAAAGTTACACCATTATGCGGATTGTCGACCATTTTTGTCATTCTTAAAATGTTCTCTTTATTGATGATGATCCTCGGAAGCCCAAATACAGGCCATGCCGGATCATCCGGGTGGATCGCCATGTTTATATCGTATTTGTCACAAACAGGCATGATCTTTTCAAGGAAATACTTTAAGTTATTAAAAAGATCCTCATCCGTTACACCCTTGTATTCCTCGAAAAGCTCCTTGACGTGGGCAAGTCTTTCAGGCTCCCAGCCGGGCATTACAGTGCCGTTCATGTCGCCCGAGATCGATTCAAACATTTTCTCCGGAACCAGTGCATCTACCGCTTCCTGCGTATAGGCAAGAACTGTCGAACCATCGGCTCTCTTTCTTGCGAGCTCTGTACGTGTCCAGTCAAAAACCGGCATGAAATTGTAGCATACCATGTGAATATCTTCTTCACCCAGGTTTTTGAGTGTTTCGATATAATTGTCGATAAGCTGGTCGCGGCTGGGCTTTCCGAGCTTGATGTCCTCGTGAACATTTACACTTTCGATTCCTGCAACCCTAAGTCCTGCGGCCTCGACCTCGTCCTTCATTGCACGGATCCTCTCCCTGCTCCAGACCTCGCCCGGCATCGTATCGTATAAAGTTGTGATGACTCCGGTAACACCCGGGATCTGTCTTATCTGCTCTAAAGTTACTGTATCATGGTCTTTTCCATACCATCTGAGTGTCATTTCCATTATGAACGTGTCTCCTTTACTATATCTGCAGCTTCGCGGGTAAGCTCCTCGATTTCTTCAAAATTTCCTTCCTCGATAAGATCATTTTTAACCATCCAGCTTCCGCCGCAGGCCGCGATCTTGTCGCAGGATAAATATTCACGGACATTGTCCTTATTTAATCCGCCGGTGGGCATAAATTTTAGTCCACTGTAAGGTGCTGCAATTGCCTTGATCATTTTTAATCCACCCGCTGCCTCTGCAGGGAAGAACTTTACGAAATCAAGTCCGAGCTCAATTGCCTGCTCCATCTCACTTGGGGTCTGCACTCCTGGTGTTACCGGGTAGCCTTTTTCTATACAGTGCTTTACAACTTTACTGTTAAGTCCGGGAGCAACAATAAATTTCGCACCTGCTTCAACGGCTCTGTCAGCCTGCTCGCAGCTCAATACCGTGCCTGCGCCGACGAGCATCTCCGGGAATTTTTCTGACAGGATCTTTATAGATTCCTCTGCCGCATCAGTTCTGAAGGTCACCTCCGCTGCCGGAAGCCCGCCTTTCATAAGCGCCTCTCCAAGCGGCTCAGCCTTTTTTGCATCATTCAAAACAACTACCGGGATAATTCCTACTTTACCCAACTGATTTCTGATTTCTTCATACATAATGATCAACTCCTAATAAAAAATTATCTAAGATTATCCATAAACTGATCTATCAGATCAGACTGATAACTGCCCTCATAGTCCTTATCCATAAAACGTTCAAAGGGCTCACCCGTTATCTCGGCCCAGGACTCATTCTCATGATTTACCCTGATCGGATAATATAAAACTCCGTTGCTCTCTGCGGCTTTGACGTCTCCTAAAGCATCACCGCACATCAGGACTTTTTTGGGGCTATAGCCTTTTTTAAGGATCTCATTAATGCAGTAGCTCTTGCTTCCGACATCCTGTGCACAGACGATGTCTACGTAATCGAGCAGTCCGAATCTTTCCCATTCCGACTTTACAGCCTCGGGATTTGCACTCGAAACCACCGCCACATTGCAGCTTTCGTGGATAAGCGATAAAGCTTCTTTAACACCTTTGAAAGGCTTGATCTCCTCCTTGGGAAGAGCCTCTATTTCCCTGTTCACAGCCTTGCTCCAAAGAAGCGCCTTTGCAAAGATCTCATGCTTTCCGACAAGCTTTTCCAAAGCCCTGTTGCTGAGCTCCGGTGCTTCGTCAGCCCATTTGGAAAATTCTTCAATTCCCTCGATCTTTGTATATTTGACATTTACCTCGAGCAAAGCAACTGCAAGGCCCTTAAATCTGTTGATCCCTCGGGTTATTGCGTATAAATTTACCTTATTCCAGTTTTTAAGGATCTCATCCTGCCATTTTTCCAGATTCCATTCCTTTATCATGCAAGGTCCGAAACATCTGATATGTTTTATATTCATCGTGTCCATCGCGCATCCGTCCGAATCCACGCAGACCATATATTCCTTTGTTTTATTAAAATCTTTTAATTCCGCCATTATCATCTTCCTCTTAACATCTTGTATCCCAGCGACCACACCACACGAGTTCGTTCGCCTCGCCCTTAAACTCCGACTTTCCGGTGATCTTTTCTACCAAAGCGTGAAGATATTCCGGAGTGTCGCCGTAAGCATTTATAAATGTCTTCATCATTGGAACATCATATAAATGATTCGTATAATTAAGCGAAACCGCTATGGTCGGAACTTCCTTCACATACCAGGGCATCTCCTGCGAATGTCC
>JAIKZC010000351.1 GCA_024682575.1 Lachnospiraceae bacterium
TATAAGGCATATAATGATCTGATGGAAAACAACCTGATACAGTATTATTACACAGCCCAGTCAACCTGGGGGATAAAAATATTTACCGAAAATGATGCCATTGTCAACGGAAGATATTTTATAAATATGGATATCGTAAAAGATCAGTCACCCTTCAGAGAATTTATCGGATCGGGACAGGATTTTAAGATTATATATTTTTATGAGACAGGTGAAAGAAAAGGTTATCTGTCGAAGGGACGGCATATAGCGGTATTGGAGAGACTCGATTATTTCGGCAGAAATGACATGATAATGCTGGAGCTTGATTATTCGGCGCTGCAGAAAAATATCATGAGGATCTGCGATAAAGAAGATTTTTATATTTATGATAAAGATGGCTCTGTCATAATTTCCTCGGGAGAAAATGACTACAGGGATATGCCTTTTGAAAAAATAACAGAGGAGATGGATAAGGGGATTGTTTCGGAAAGAGCAGTGAAGGTTTACGGAGAGGAATTTAAGATACGTCTGCGTGATAAAAATGAGGGCTGGTTCCCTATGCAGACTGAGGAAAAAATTGTGATAATTCTCCTCTATCTTTTTGATCTGATCCTGCCATCTATCGTTCTTTACATCATATACCGTTCGATAAATGACCGTCTTACGGCTATGGGACGGAACCTTGAAAAAATAAAAAATGGTAGATATGAAATTATAGATATAGAAGAATCGGGAGATGAGCTTGGAAAAGTCGTTAAAAGCTATAACCTGATGGTGGAGACGATAAAGGAGCTTATAGAGACAGTTTATAAAAATAAGGAAAGAGAGCAGGAGCTGAGTATAGCAAAGAAACAGGCTGAAATACATGCCCTGCAGAGCCAGATAAATCCGCATTTTATGTTCAATGCGCTGGAGAGTATAAGGATGCACAGCCTTATAAAGGGAGAGGAGGAAACGGAGAAGATCCTAGAGAGCTTTTCGACGCTTTTAAGAGAAAGTGTCCAGTGGGATGGCGACAGGATCACTGTAGAGCAGGAGTTTAAGAACGTCGAGAGGTATTTAAGAATTCAAAAATACAGATTTGGCAGCAGGCTGGAATATTCAGTAAAAGTCATGGAGGACTGCAAAGCTCATTTAATACCTAAATTTACAGTCCTTACCTTTGTAGAAAATGCCTGCATTCATGGGATAGAGAAAAGCGAGAATGGCGGATCGATCTCCGTTATCGCTTCGTGCGATGAAGATTTTATATATCTGGAAATATTAAACAGCGGGATCGGTATGACAGAAGATGAACTTTCGGAATTAAGGAGGAAAATCGCTGAGGCAGATATCAGTTATTTAGAATCCGCGAAGAAAAGTATCGGAATAATCAATACGGTTATAAGATTGAAACAGATTTACGGAGAAAAGGTATCTATAGAAATTAACAGCTCGGTTTCCGGCGGAACCGAGGTAATGATCATTGGTGGAGTTGATGTAAATGAGGATAATGATAGTTGATGATGAACCTTTTATCAGAGAGGGTTTTAAGAAGCTTCTTGAAATGGCAGATGCGGATCTGAGTGTTGCTGCAGAGTTGGGAAACGGCAGGGAAGCTTTGGAATATTTAGAAAAAAACAAGGTCGATCTGATTTTTGCGGATATAAAAATGCCGGGAATGACAGGGCTTGAAATGGTAGAAAAAATTCGTGAGAAAAAACTGTCAGATGCGGAAATAGTGATCCTGACGGGATTTGCGGATTTTGAATATGCAAGAAGAGCCATGAAGCTCGGTATCAGAGATTATCTCTTAAAACCGGTTCAGCTTAATGAGCTAAAGAAATTGCTTAGGGAAATTTCTGATGGAAAGTCAGAAATTAAAAATACGGGAGAAGCAAGGGAAAGTATTTTTAATCTGAATATAAGGCAGAAGGATGTCGATCTTTTGACGGATGCGATAAGGAAAAATGATGCGGAACTCATAAAGAAATACGCTTCGATCATTTTTAGGGAGCTGCGTTCTGATGGTGTAAATGCTGAAATGGTCAACGCAGTTATTTATCATATTCTTTTTTGTCTCCTTGAACTGGCGCGGGAATTTGACAATGAGCCGGAGGAGGCGGAACTTATGCAATATATAGACAGGGAGCCTTTTGAGGAAATGATCGCCGAAGGTGACGACAATGATATTTCGGATTTCCTTTTGGACTATGCGGATTTTCTGGAAGAGGCGAGAAATCAGGAAAGACGAGGAATCATTGAGGATGTGGATGACTATGTGGAGGGGCATTACCGCGAAAATCTGAGCCTAAAGGAACTTTCACAGAAATTCTATGTAAATAAGGTATATTTGGGACAGCTTTTTAAGAAAAAACACGGAATGCTTTTTAAGGATTATATAACGCTTTTAAGGGTCAATGATGCGGAAAAGATGCTTACGGAGACTGATCTGAGGGTTTATGCGATAGCTGAGGAGCTTGGATTTTCAAATGCAGACAGCCTGATCGGAAAATTTTTGCAGTTAAAAGGTGTTACTCCTAATCAGTACAGGATCAGAAGCAGGATGAGAAATGGGAATTAAGAAAAAGATTTTATTAGTGCTTATTCTGGCAGCGGCTATTATATTTATAATTTTCAGAATCGGGAAATTTGACCGGACTCAGGAAGTGAAAGAATATACGGCTTTTTTTGCCATAACGGGGCCTGATGAGAATAAAGACAGCAGGCTCAGGAGAAAAATTGCCGGGATAGTCGGGGCAGAAGCTTATGCGGAAAAACTTTCAGGACAGACGGCCGAGGAAAAAATTGCAAGCTTCATAGCGGCGGGTGAGTATCCGGATTTTATTGACGGCAGCAATGCAACGGACATGCTGATCGAAGCGGGAGCGCTGATCCCGCTGGAGGATAAGATCAAGGATTATCCGAATTTAAGGAAATATTTGACTGAAGAGCAATGGGAATCATTGAAAAAAGAAGACGGGCATATTTATTTTATCCCTCCATACGGAGTAGTAAATGGCAAGTCTACAGCGACAATGCCATCGGGAGAGGCGTTCTGGATACAGAAAAGGGTCTTAAAATGGGCAGGATATCCAAAGGTTAAAACTCTGGATCAGTATTTTGATCTGATAGAGGATTACAGGGATGCAAATCCGGTGACCAATGGGGGTGAGACCATTGGATTTGAGATTTTGTGCGATGACTGGAGGTATTTCTGCCTCGAAAATCCGCCAATGTTTCTGGCGGGATATCCGAATAATGGCTGCGCTATTGTAGATGAAAAGACCGGAAAGTGTGGGATTTATGATACACTCCCGGAGGCGGAGCAGTATTACAGGAAGTTAAATGAGATTTATAATAAGGGACTCATAGACAGGGAGACTTTTACGCTCTCTTACGATCAGTATCTGCAGAAGCTTTCTTCAGGAAGGGTGCTTGGTATGGTCGACCAGTACTGGGAGATCATTGATGCGGAAAGCAGCTTAAAAAGCAATGGGATGGATGAGTATAGTTATATCCCTCTTCCGATCGTTGCAAATGAAGATATCGAGGGAAATTATTTATGCAGGGAAAATAAATTGAACACGGCATCCGGAATAGGCATCAGTGTCAGCTGCAGGGATGTTGACGGAGCGTTATCATTTCTTGATGGACTTTTGTCGGAAGAAGTCATGCTCCTCAGAAACTGGGGAGAAGAGGGGATTGACTACGAGGTTGACTCCGATGGGCGATTTTACAGGACGGAGGAGCAGACTGCAAACTGGAAAAACGGAGAATTTCTTGAAAAAAATAAATGTCCTTATTCACAGTTTCCGGGATATGAGGGAATGCTTCCGGATAATATAAATACTGTAAAGCCGGGGGAGCAGCCGGAGATATTTTATGCGTCACTTTCTGAAGCTGACCGCGAGATCATGGATGCATATTCCCACAAAACCTGGAAGGAATTTTTAGGGGAAGAAAAGGATGGGGCAGAATGGTTTCCGCTCTATTCGGTCACATCTGACTGGGACAGTTTTACGGATTATGGCAGGGCAAAGCTTGAGATGGAGCGTATCAAACGTAAGTGGCTGCCGCAGGTCATCATGGCGGAGAAGGGACATTTCGATGAAAAATGGAAAGAATATATGACGGAATATGATTATAACGTTGATAAAGAGGCATATATCAAGAGACTTGACTATGAGGTTGAGAAGAGGATGAAATGAGTATGGGGAAATGAGCTATGGGA
>JAIKZC010000152.1 GCA_024682575.1 Lachnospiraceae bacterium
TGGTATTCTCTCCCGAAAATGATTTTTAATAAAAGAGATTACCCCCTTCATCCTTTCAATGTCCTTCTGGACATTTATATTATCAACTTCTTTTCGTCTTACCATCCCCCTCTTGCTCATATGATATAAAAGCTCAAGGATAAGTGATTCCGACTTAAGAAAAGACATATTAGAATTGTCATTAAAACCCTGATCAAAAAGATTTTCAAAAACATTTTTTATCTCTTCCGGGGCTTCCTCATCATCATTAATAAAATAATAATCATTGTAGGCAGGGAATGCAGCCTTTAGGAATGAAGGCTTGATTATCAATACATACGTTACAACCTCATCCACATCCACTAAATTCTTATAAGGCATAATAGAATGCATAAATTCAGAATTGGTAACAATACAATGTCCCGGCTTTTCATCTACTATCTCACCATTAATAAAATGTCTGGCATTACCCTTTAGACAATAAGCAATTTCAAGTTCTTCATGCCAATGGCTGAATAATCTTTCATTAACCTCAAAAGTCACACTTCCCTGGATTGGTATCAGAATATAGGGTTTATTATCCTCATATTCAAAAAATTCATGATTCATAAAATACTATTTCTCAATTCTGCATCTGCAGTTTCACTCTGTATATACGTCTAAGCGATTCATCAATCCTTCTCTCGCTGATCTCACCGCTTTCTACCGCGTCAATAATAGCCTGTCTTGCCTTTTCCATATTAACAGGGGAAAGTATGATATCACAACCCGCCTCGATGGCAAGAACAGTTGCCTCAGATTCAGAATAGTTGTTGACTATCGCTCCCATATTCATTGCATCAGTAATTACTATACCATCATACCCCATTTCATTTCTCAATATCCCCTTTATTATTTGGGGTGACAATGACGATGGTGTCATATCTCCGGTTATTTTCGGCAATGATATATGTCCTGCCATGATCATCGAAATCCCGCTGCCGGTCTCTGCCTTAAAAGGAACAAGTTCTGTCTCCTCAAGTTCCTGCATGGTTTTATCCGAAACGGCATATCCTTTGTGAGAATCCTCTACAGTATTTCCGTGCCCCGGAAAATGCTTGGCACATGATAAGACATTTTCTTCTCTGAGACCCCTGCTGAATTCCTGAGCCATCTGAGATACAAGATCCTTATCTGTTCCAAAGGATCTCTTTTCCATAAGTGTATTGTTTGAAACGGTTATCACATCTGCAACCGGAGCAAAATCAAGATTAAAACCATACTCTGATAAATACGAGCCTATATATTTACCGGCTTCATATGCCTTCTCGCTGTCTCCCGTCTTTCCGATATCAGACATGTTCCCGACATTATCTTTATTGAATGCAGAATTATTAGCTATGCGGGAGACCTTTCCGCCCTCCTCATCTATCGACTGAAAGATTGGAAGTCCGATTTTTTCATTACTGCATTCGCTGAAAAATTCAAGCATTTCCATAGTCTGTTCGGGATCAGTAAGGTTTTTGCCCATATAAATAATTCCGGAAACAGGAAATTCTTCAAACTTCCTTTTAGAAGCTTCGTCTTTTTCATTAACAGTGGACTTGCCTGTCAAAGCCTCCGGTGTCACGATAAAAAGCTGGGAAACCTTGGTTTCCAATGATTCTTCTTTGATAATATTCTCAATTTTAAGATCAATATCATCTGGCTTATCAATATAGCTTTCAGCAGTTGAATTTACTGAAACTGATTCCGGATCAACCTCTATCCTTGAAGCAGCTGTTAAGCCATCATTATTTTTTTCAGCCTTAATTCCAAGTTCTTCTATATCAGCTTCATAAAATTCTGCTGTTTCTTCAGTCATTAAAGCTTCCTCAGTCGAAGCAGTATCAATAATATCCGTCTTATTTAACAGCAGAAAGGCTGTAAGCGTTAAAATAAAAAGTATAGCTATTACCGATATGCTGACCAACTTTATTCTTTTCATTTTGAATTTTTGAAAACCCCATTTCATGGAATGATTTTTAATAATTTTTTTGATGAATAATTATCATACCTCATCAACAGCCTGAAAGATGTAGAACTTTAGATAATATGATTCATCAGCCGACCAGAGGATCGGGTGATCCGCTGCCTGGGTTCTGAATTCAACCTGCCTTAAACGCTTGTGTGCTGTTCTTGCAGCCTCTGCAATAGTCTTTGTGAAAAGCTCCGGTGTCATAAAATGAGAGCATGAACAGGTTGCAAAATATCCTCCATCTTTAACCAGTTTAAGTCCCTGTATATTTATTTCCCTGTAGCCCTTTACTGCATTCTTCACAGATGCACGGTTCTTCGTAAATGCAGGAGGATCAAGTATCACAAGGTCATATGACTTACCTGACTTTACCTGATCCGGAAGAAGCTCAAACACATCAGCAACTTCATAAGATACTATATTTTCAAGACCGTTAAGCTTAGCGTTTTCTTTCGCCATCTCGATTGCAGTATCCGATGCATCAACAGAAAGAACTGATCTGGCACCCGCTGCCGCTGCATTAAGCCCGAACGAACCTGTATGTGTAAAGCAGTCAAGCACATCCTTATCCTTGCAGAATCTTCTTATGGCTGCACGGTTGTTTTTCTGATCAAGAAAGAAACCAGTCTTCTGACCATTTTCCACATCAACTATATATTTGACACCGTTTTCAACTATATTTACCCTTGTGTCGAAACTCTCTCCTATAAATCCCTTGGTCCTTTCGAGACCTTCAAGCTCTCTGACCTTTGCGTCAGATCTCTCATAAACACCGCGGATATTAATGCCGTCCTCTGAAAGAACTTTCTTGCAAAGATCAATGATAATGGTTTTTAAGCGGTCGATGCCGAGTGCAAGAGATTCTACAACTAAAACATCCTCAAACTTGTCGATGGTAATTCCCGGAAGAAAATCTGCCTCACCAAAAATAAGGCGGCAGGATGAGGTATCGATAACAGACTTTCTGTATTCCCATGCATCCCTTACTCTCTTCTCTAAAAGCTCCTCTGTAACGGGCGCATCCTTGTGTCTCGACATAAGGCGTGCTGTTATTTTTGACTTTGTATTTATATAGGCATATCCGAGAAAGTATCCGTCAAAGTCATTGATCTCTACAATATCACCATTTTCAAAATCACCTCTGATCTCAGCTATCTCATTGTCAAATATCCATGCGCCGCCGCTTTTTAAAAGCCTTCCGCCGCCTTTTTTCAATAAAATCTTTGCATCTGAATTCTTAATTAAATCTGTCATTTTTACCTCTTAAATTAAATCTTTTCTGTCTTTCCACTCTTCAATAAGTTCAGAAAGCTCTGTATTATTTATTTCAACAGTCGGAAGATTTTTGACATCGTTTTCATCTTCTATAACTGTTGTGTCCTTACCAACAGTCAGGCTGCATCTGTTTCCCTGAAAATAAAACTCTTCTGCATTATCCGATAATATGGCTTCTAATTTCGGATAAAAAAG
>JAIKZC010000380.1 GCA_024682575.1 Lachnospiraceae bacterium
TGGCATATTTGGGTTAAAACTCGACTGCTGCTCATACAGATTCATCTCATCTGTAATTAGGAATGATACGTCATTATGCATTCCCAGATACATCACTTCTTTTATCGTCGTTATCTCTATTTCTTCAAAATCTGTATAATCAGATCCATTCACCGCATTATACAGGCTTAATGTCCACTCTTTATTTTCTTCTGCCCCGAAAATAAAGTTGAACAGACGATCCTTATATTTCTTATTATCCTCTGCCATTATACCTCTTTATATTTTCATTTTAGCATATTTTTGTCAGAGAAACATCTGATAAACATTGATCTCTGACGGCTTTTTATTTTGGAAAAATTGGCCTTGAAACGGCCTTGACTGCAGCTTGGCTGCAATGAATATTGAACTTGTATACTTTATCACAGATGATGGCATAATGCAAAAATGAGCTTAGGGGACGTAGTTTATGGCTCATTTTTTGAGCCCTAAACTACGTCCCCAGGGTTCACTCCAACCGATCTACAAACTCATCATACGAACAAAGATCCTCCGGATACGTACTTTTTTCCAGGTCGTAGATTTCTTCTATATTCGTGTTGAATTGCTCCTCAGTTACAATTTCATCTCCCCATTCGTAAGTTAAGGTGTACGGATAATTCTCATCCGTAGTCATCTTCTCCCAATCTTCCTCGGAAACATACGATAGTCCGGAAGCAATTTCTGTAAAAGTTCCGTTTTCCAGCTTCGTAATAGTTAACGGATAGTAATCCATGTTACCCGTATGTGTGTAAACAAGTCCACTCCGCTCAATGTACTGTGAACCAATTCTTAAAAACTGATGTGTTACAACTTTACCATTATAATATGTTGCAATATACTGTCCGCCGGCTTCAAATCCCGTATCAATAAACAGTTCCGGAATATCATCGTCATCTAAATAAATCAATGCAAATGTATAATCTTCCTTTGCATAAGGAGCTATTTCTTCATCTGTATTCAAATAATCTATATAAGCCTTTTGCCATGATTTCTCACTTTTGGCAGTTCCACATCCAACAAGCAAAGATGCCATTACAACAGCTATTAATATTCTCTTTTTCATATTTTCTCCCTTATAAACCTATACAAATTTCATATAGCATTAAATCACATCCACACATAGTGATTTTATTCTTATAATAACACAGTAAAAAAATACTGCCATACCCGTTTCCGGACATAGCAGTCTTAGGATTTTTTAATATATCTAAATTATTTTCTTATGAGTAGAACCAATCTGTCTTGCAGCAATGCACACATTTGTACTCATATTGATGTTTGGTCCAAAGCCAAAAAAGCCATCCTTCTCGCTCTTGTCCGGTTCTTACCCACTTATGATCACATGAATAGCCGCTATGACCGCTATCACTTTTGCGCTTCTTTCCGCCCGAAACTCCTACCAACTCCTCAAGTGTCAGACCCTTATTCTCCTCAAGATTGACATCGTTCTGATTTTTAATTACAGTATTCATATTTATCCCCTACCCTTTCCTCTATGAAATTTTGCTGTAAAGCAATGTTTTTATCTATCAATTACATTTATATATACGATTCAAAATGAAAAAAGTATTATAATTTTTTAAGAATTTATGACCCCCGGGGACGTAGTTTAGGGCTCATAAAAAAATCCGCCCGCATAGTTTTCAAAGCTATACGGGCGGATCATCTTTCATATTTCAATATTCATTTGCAGCCTATGCTGTTTTTTATTTCTTTTCTGTATTTTCTAATTCTATCTGTTTCTTAGCCTCTTTGATCTGCTCATCAGTCGCATTCAGCATGGTTTTCGCCATTTCTTCGGTTCCGCCATTTTTCAAAAAGACTCCTATCGCATCTAATAATCCTTCTTGCCGGCCCTCTTGACGACCCTCTCTCAGTCCCTCTCTCCTACCATCTTCTCTGAATAACTGCATCGTCTCATCTTCATTATATTCTGTCAACAGCATTCCTTTCACCTCCGATCTGTGTACCATCAGAAACGGTCTCAATACAAAGCCTTCCGGTAT
>JAIKZC010000160.1 GCA_024682575.1 Lachnospiraceae bacterium
TGTTACTGTTCACACGCCTACAGCGTGCTCCAGTAACGGGTTTTGCCATTTAATATTGCCTACGGCAATGGGCAAAACCCAATGTTAAGTCAAGGTTATTGCGGCATAACTGCGCAGCGGAGTGCGCAGTTTGCCTGTGAACAGTAACGGACCAGTATCATGATAGGTACTGGTCTATCATCCCCAGGGTAGAGAATTCCATAAAAATATGCTAATATATTAAAGGTTATGCATACAAATAGCTTATAAGCTTTAGAAGGAGATATATAAAAAGAAACTAGGAATCGTTATATGAAGTCCTACTTCATGTATCTCCATAAAGAACCATAAAACTCTATTAAACCGCATATTTACTGGGTTCGTGGTAATTTGTTCTCATATGTAACTTGTTATAAATTATTATAATTTATAGAAAAATGGTACTCGGTATGGTACTCGATATTCGGAAGACCAAGAAAAAATATCAATATTATTTCATTTGTAACAAGCTATATTGAGACCCAGATTAGCAGATAGATTACACAGCATCAGATAGTCAAATGTCCGGTGCTGTTTTTTAATGCCAAGCTTCTATTAGCCAAAAACGAAAAAAATTGAAAATGGCTAATAGATATAAGGTCCCGAATTTAAATGTAAATTATTTCTTATGCGGTTAAGGAAATCATTTAATCTGTCGATATACTAAATAGCGATGGAAGCGTGTTTTTCAATGGATTGAAATTCGTTGAAAAATGCGCTTTTTCTTTTGAAGGAAATAAACGACGGCTCGTAATAAGGAGGAGCCCTATGAATATATTTCTTAACCTGAATCATGAAGAGCAAAAAAGGATTACAACATCCAAAGAGCTTGCCCAATATATCTTAGAAAGTCGTGCTTGCGATTTATGGCGGTGCAGTAATGGGCGACAACCTGGCATGGGATCTTGCGGATACTTTCAACGGTATGATGATGATCCCCAACCTTATCGGAGTAATTTCCCTTACACCTGTAATTTACAATGTGACCAAAAACTATGTAGACAGGAAAATAAAGGGCGCCGACATCAGACCTATGCTTTCGGCATGGCCGGATAAAATAAAGGACATCCTGTAATTTGAGAAAAAACAAATAGGAGGGGGAATCCCCTCCTATTTGTTTTTCAGACTGTTAAAGAAAAGCAACAATCTCCCATCTTCCCATTCCTACGAGGGCACATCTTACACGGGTGCCGGGTTCCAACAATTTTCCATAAGCGAAATAATAAGCTGCAATTCCCTGGGGATGCTGATCTGTTGATACGTTCCACCAACCATCATGCTCACGTGCACTTGTAATTATCCCATCCTCTGTACGATACTTTCCTTCGGAAAGGAGATTCACCGCATCGACAAGTGCGTTTCCACCTGCTGCATTTGCCATCATTTCTTCGTTGAGTTCAACATTCTTATTATCAGCCATTTTTCGTTCCTCCTGTTCTTGTTGTTTATAATTGTTTCTTTGATTTATTTGATCACTGCATCATTTTGAGCTTTTCGTAAAGTGCAGCTTCAGTGCTCATCATATAGGGATTTGTCCAGAAAAGACCAACCAATCCGCCGGTGATAAGGCTTAGCAGTCCCCAGCCGATAAAGGAAAGATCAAGGACAAAAGCGCTCCACTTGTGACCGTCCATCATTTTTCTCGAATAGGTAATTGCCTCTGTTGCGGATAGTTCCGGGTGGTCGTAAAGAATATAGGGAACCATCTTATAGGAATAGCATTTAATTATCCCCGGAATAATGAAGAGGCAAAACCAGAGGCCGAGAAATAAATCTTTAAGAAAGAGACAGAGAATATTTCGGCCATAATTCCCGGTAAATGATTTTTTTATGCTTTCCGTAAGGTCGGGGGAAGTCAGTTTTTTTGAAAGATTTTCCTTGAAGAAACATCTGCATCCCATGTATACCGGATTTATTGCAAAAATCTTAAGCAGGGTCCAAACGATGGAAAATATAACTATGACAGAAGCAATAAAGGCTATAATAACCGAAATCATTCCGCTGTCATCTTTAAGCATGTTGTTGAGGTTTCTTATAGTACCTGTCTGCCCGGGGGCAGCAGAAGCGCCTGAAATTATTGAAATGATAAAAGCAGTCAAAACACACATCCAATAATTACCCTTAAAAGCTTCTTTTCCTTTTGTCTTAACTTCGGCCCTCGTCCACATTGCAATCACCTCCTTGCAATTCATCTGCATCTACAGGTGTATCAATCAATCTTTGCTGAATTGATGATTGGCTTTCGCTTTATGATAATAATATAGCAGCAGAAAAAATCCCTTTCAATCAATTGTGTCCATTCGGTAGAAATATATGCGTAGTCGGTAAAATTATGCTTTATATTTAAAAACAAGCATTGTTGTGTCATCAAACTGTTCAGCATTTCCTACGAAATCATCAAGATCTGAAACAAGATTTTCAACTATTTCTTTCGCGCTTTTATCACTATTAAGAGTCAGGACATTTTTCAATCGTTCAAGACCATATACTTCATCCTCACCGTTAAAAGACTCAGGTATGCCGTCTGTATATATGAAAATGTCGTCACCGCTTTCAAGCTTTATTTCATAATCAGTGAAATCAATTTTTTTCCTTAGTCCAAGTACAAGATTGTGTGAATCCTTATAATATTCATAACCGGAATTTTTCCGCTTGAGCAGGGGATATTCATGACCGGCATTTGAGCATTTCATGATTCCTGTTTTCAGGTCAATGATACCGAGCCATACAGTTACGAACATTTTAACCCTGTTGTCCTCGGCAAGAGTTAAATTCAGCTTATTCATGATTTCGGCGGGAGAATTGCCTTCTCCTGCCAGCGAACGGAGTGCGGCTTTACTTTTCATCATGAAAAGTGCGGCCGGAATACCCTTTCCGGAGACGTCAGCAATCACCAGAACAAGTTTATCCTGTCCTATAAAGAAAAAATCATAGAAATCACCGCCTACCTGTTTGGCGGGCTTCATGGAAGCGTAAATTTCAAAGTCAGTTCTGTCAAATCTGAAATTCTTTGGAAGGGATGATTCCTGTACTGTCTTTGCGAATAAAAGCTCCTGCCGGATCCTTTTCTCGGCAGCTTCTATATAACCTTTAAGCGTACTGACCATACTGTTGATGTCTTCTGAGAGGGTAGCAAATTCCGTTGATTCATACACCGAGACTTCCTCCTGCAGATTGCCGTCCGCGATCTTCCTTAGAGAACTGTTGACCTGTGAAAGATTCTTTACAATGATATTTTGTACAAGCAAGGAAACCAGCACAAATAAAACAGCCATTGTAATGATATTTGCAAAAATTGTTTCATAGGCCATTGTGTCTCTGTTATTGTAGATTTCTTTGAGAGGAAGTGTGAGAAAAACTATGTCACCGTTATCAAGGTGCTTTATCACGCAGAATGAGTCAGTGTCGAAATATTCGACTCTAAAAAAGTTGTTATCCTCATGCAGCTCAATTATATCCCTGATTTTCTGAGAAACCGGCAGAGTATTATGAGCACCTGCGACAAAGAGGTCATCCCTTATAATGTCAAAAGACCCACTTGAACCAACATGAATGTCTATGGAGCCGAGGAGGGCTTTATCGTTCTGAAAGTGTCTGTGCTGTGTCGTGATATCGAGAAGCGATCTTCGCAATGTATTGCGGGCAATCTCTATCGCCGTCTGTGTCCGTATCATGAAGGAAAAAATAAAGGTAAAAAATAATACGGATAAGGTAGCGGTTGAGAGCCAAAAGTTGAATTTCTTCGACAGTTCGACCTTTTCCTTTGGGATTTTCCTTAAAGGTGAAATCCATTCCCCTGCATAAATGCGCAGTATCACAGCTTCCGCCATAAGTCCGACTGCGGTAAAAAATATCATGGGAGCAGAATTGTTTTTGATGGCTGCGAGGGCGTTAAGCATATCATTTCTGTGAGTCAGAAATATCTCGTACATATGAAAAACTTCCATAACCGCGCCGATAAAGAACGAGTAAGAAGCAGAAGGTTTCTTTCCTCTGAGCAGAAAGCGGCTAATAAATGCCGCAAGAAAGCCGGAGGTAATCGTAGCAATGCTGCAGGCGACGTGTGTGTAATAGCCGATATTAAAGTACCTCCCGATTATATATCGCTCAATTCCGCCTATAAATCCGGCAATGATACCGGACAGCGGGTCAAAAAAGAGTCCGGCGGTAAGCGGGCTTAAATCCCTGATATTTAGGATGCTGTGTTCATAGACTACTCCGAAATGGTTCGAGAAGATGGCAAAGAGACCGTATATAAATCCGATCATGAGCTTTTGAGACATACCCATGACTTTAGACTGATTTTTTTTCCAGAGAAAAACCGTAAGCAGAACGTGAACTGCAATAATGGAAAGCATTTTTAAAATCATTATAATCATAGCGGTTCCTCACATGACCTGTAACATTACATCATCATATACCTATGATAGCACAATTTATTTCGAAAGTTGTCATGACGGATTACCGAATAGACATGAAAAACGACGGAATAAACAAAAAGAGTAAAAGTGAAGCTGCTTTTTGATACTATGTAAGAGAAACAGGGGGTGATAAGTTTGGAAAATGATACCATTTTCAGGGAAAAATCCATTAAGAGGATTTCATCACCGGAACAGCTGAATGATTATATAAGACTTAATAACATAGGGATATGGCTTGTGCTTGGAGCTTTGGTAATTATTCTTGCAGGAGCGTGTATATTCGGTGCGGTAGGGCATATAGATTCAACGGTACCGGGAGTCTGTATATCCGACGGAGAGCGGGTTATCTGTTATATAAAAAAAGATTACAGTGATAAATTTACTGATGAAATGTATCTGAAAATAGGGGACAGGGAATATCCCGTTTTTTTGAATTCTTCAAAACCGATTCAGATAGGGGAGGACTTTGACTCATACGCGATGTTTCTTGCAGATATGAAAAACGGAGAGTGGGTTTATGAGGTAACTGTTGATGAATACCACCCGGATCTGCGGGAGGGGATTTATGAGGCATTGATAGTAACTGAGAAAATTTCACCACTTTCATTTATATTCGGAAAACAATGAATAATAAAAAAACAAAAAAGCCACTAAGCGGAAAAATTGCCAAAGTACCTTTCATAATGCAGATGGAGGCACTTGAATGCGGGGCTGCAGCCCTTGCCATGATACTTGCGTATTATGAAAAATGGATTCCCTTAGAGCAGGTGAGACGTGACTGCGGAGTATCGAGGGACGGCTCAAATGCCCTTAATGTCATGAGAGCTGCAAGAAATTACGGTCTTGAAGCAAAAGGCTTTCGTTATGAACCTGATTATCTGAAAGAAAATGGTACATTTCCGTGCATTGCCCATTGGGATTTTAATCACTTTGTAGTGGTAAACGGTTTTGGGAAAGACAGAGTTTCGCTGAACGATCCTGCAAGGGGAACAGTCAGCGTATCGTTGAAGGAGTTTGATGAAAAATTTACGGGTCTTTGCATCCTCTTTGCCCCGGGTGAAAACTTTGAGACCGGAGGAAAGCAGAGGTCTACCGTTGAATTTGCAAAAAAAAGGCTTAGGGGTTGCGGTGCCGCGATTGTATTTGTGATACTGACACATATTATCGCATCACTTATAGGGGTTATAAATCCTGTTTTTTCAAGAATTTTTATAGACAGGCTTTTGACGCCTAAGAATCCGGAATGGCATATTCCCTTTATCGCAGTCATGTCATTTTTTGCATTTATTCAGATTGTGTCAGAGCTTATAAGAGCAGTATATTCGAGAAGAATAGAGGGCAGGATGGCTGTTTACGGCACAAGTTCTTATATGTGGAAAGTCATGAATCTTCCTATGGATTTCTTTTCTCAGAGATATGCGGGGGATATTTTGTCGAGAAGGGCGGGAAATGCCTCGGTTTCAAATTCTCTTATACAGATCTTTGCGCCGCTGGCATTGAACTGCTTCATGATGATCTTTTATCTCGTGGTAATGCTTAAAAACAGCGTGCTCCTGACCATGATAGGCATATCATCAATAGTTGTAAATATGTTCATTTCGAGGATAATATCGAAACACAGGATAAATGTATCACGTATACAGATGATGGATGCGGGAAAATTATCAGGGTGTACGATATCCGGAATTGAAATGATAGAGACCATAAAGGCAAGTGGAGCTGAGGATGGATTTTTCCAGAAATGGGCAGGATATCAGGCGAGCGTGAACAGCCAGAAAGTGAAATTTACGCTGATCAATCAATACCTCGGGATTTTGCCGGGACTTGTTTCGTCCTTAACTTCAACGCTTGTACTTGCAATAAGTGTATATCTTGTGATAAATGGAAAGTTTACATTGGGTATGATCACCGCATTTCAGGGCTTTTTATCTTCCTTTACAGCACCGGCGGGAACTTTTATTTCCGCAGGGCAGTCCATTCAGGAATTAAGGACGGATATGGAACGTATAGAGGATGTCATGCAGTATCCGGATGACAACAGCGGAGCCAGGGGAGAGAAACCGGGAAAAGAAAATTATAAAAAACTTCGCGGAGCGGTGGAAATGAAAAATGTAAGCTTCGGATATTCCCGTCTTGCCGAACCGCTTATTAAGGATTTCTCACTTAAGCTGGAGCCGGGAAGCAGAGTTGCATTCGTCGGGGAGAGCGGATGTGGAAAGTCTACACTTTCAAAGCTTTTATCCGGACTCTACAGCCCGTGGGAGGGAGAGATACTTTTTGACGGACAGGCTATGAAGGATATAGACAGAAACGTTTTCACAGGCTCACTTGCCGTAGTTGATCAGGATATCATTATGTTTGAGGACAGCATTGCTTCTAATATCAAGATGTGGGATGAATCCATAAAGGATTTTGAAGTGATAGCGGCTGCAAGAGATGCCATGATACATGAAGATATCATGGAAAGAAGCAGCGGTTATGACCACAGAATGCTTGAGGGAGGTAAGGATTTCTCCGGCGGACAGAGACAAAGAATGGAAATAGCACGTGTGCTGGCGGAAGATCCGACAATAGTAATCCTCGATGAGGCAACTTCGGCGCTTGATGCAAAAACGGAATTTGATGTCGTAAACTCTCTGAAAGACAGGGGAATAACCTGTATATTTATTGCACACAGGCTTTCTACTATAAGGGATTGTGATGAAATAATAGTTCTGAAAGAAGGAAAGGTTGTTGACAGAGGAAAGCATGAAGAACTTTATGCAAAAGGCGGCTACTATAAAGAGCTTGTACAAAGTGAGTAGAATAATATGGGTTGGTTTGACAGTCAGATAAAATTAAGAAAAAAGAATGACGAGGAAAATTTTGAAAGAACCTTTCGGAAGATGGCTTCAGCTGTAACCGGCGAAAGAAGGGTATATTCCGCTGTGGACGAAAAAGAAAAAGCGGAGAATGCCATAGAGGATATTGCAAAGTATTATCATCTTCCCAAGAAAGAGATTCCTTCAAAAATAAGTCTGATAGAAGAAAAGCTCGACTATGTTTTTCACACTTCGGGAATAATGTACAGGCAGGTAGAGCTGACACCGGGATGGAGAAAGGACGCTTCGGGAGTTTTCCTTGCATTCAGAAAATTAAACGGGAATCCGACTGCACTGATTCCGTCAGGACTTTTCGGATACAGATACTTTGATGATGAAAAAGGAATATATGAGAAAGTTGATAAAAATTCAGAAGAGCTGTTTGAAAAAGAAGCCTATGCTTTTTACAAATCATTTCCGTTAAAAAAACTCGGAATCAGAAACCTTGCCGAGTATATGCTTGGTGTTATCGAACCTCGGGATTATATAATGATAATTCTTGCAACAATGACCGTAACACTGCTGGGAATGCTTGTGCCGAGGATAAATCTCTTTATATTCAGGGATCTTGTAAACAGCGGGAGTATATCTCTTCTGGTGATTACAATGGTTTTTCTTCTTTCGGTATCCTGGGGGTCTTTGCTGCTGTCCTCGGTGAAGAATTTGATTTCGGCAAGGATCGACACCAAAATGAGTGTGGCCGTAGAAGCCGCAACAATGATGAGGATATTGTCACTGCCGGCAGGCTTTTTCAGGGAGTATGGGTCGGGAGAATTGTCCTCAAGGGCATCTCATGTAAATTCTCTCTGCTCAACGCTGGTTTCGGTAGTTTTGAATACGGCACTCAGTTCCGTATTTTCACTCGTTTATTTGGGACAGATTTTAATTTATGCACCGGGGCTTGTTTTTCCGGCGTTTGCGATCATATTGGCAACGGTCAGTTTTTCGATAGCAACATCGCTCATACAGATGAAATTAAACAAAAGGCAGATGCTCATTGCTTCAAAAGAAAATGGCATGAGCTATGCTTTGATATCGGGAATCCAGAAGATAAAGCTTTCAGGAGCGGAAAAAAGAGCATTTTCCAGATGGGGAAGTCTGTATGCTGAAGAAGCGGAGATTAGCTATAATCCACCAGCATTTATCAAGATTAATTCTGTCATAAGTCTTGCAATATCTCTTACGGGAACCATAGTCATGTACAATCAGGCAATAGTGACGCACGTATCCGCCGCTGAATACTTCGCCTTTAATACAGCATACGGAATGGTATCGGGTGCATTTATGTCCCTGTTCAGCGTTGCCCTGACTGCGGCAAGGATAAGGCCTACATTTGAAATGGCTGAACCGATACTGAAGGCTGTTCCTGAAATTTCAGAAAATAAAGAAATTCTCACAAAGATATCGGGTGGGATAGAGCTTGTAAATCTGACTTTCAGTTATGGTGAGAACACACCCCTGATAATTGACAATCTGTCCTTAAGGATAAATTCCGGGCAGTATATTGCAATAGTGGGGAAGACGGGCTGCGGCAAATCCACGCTTGTACGGCTTCTACTCGGCTTTGAGAAGCCGGTTAAGGGTACAATTTTTTATGATGGAAAAGATATAAATTCAATAGATCTGAAATCATTACGAAAGCATATTGGCGTCGTTACGCAGAACGGGAAGCTTTTCCAGGGAGATATTTATTCAAATATAGTGATCTCTGCCCCGTATCTTACAGTGGATGATGCATGGGAAGCTGCGAGGATCGCCGGAATTGATGAGGATATCCGGCGGATGCCCATGGGAATGAATACGATAATTTCGGAGGGCAGCGGTGGAATCTCCGGAGGACAGAAGCAGAGGCTTATGATAGCGAGAGCTGTTGCGCCGAAGCCTAAACTACTGATATTTGATGAAGCAACTTCTGCCCTTGATAATATTACACAAAGAAAAGTCTCGGAGTCGCTTGATGCCATGAACTGTACCAGGATAGTCGTTGCACACAGACTGTCTACCATAAGGCAGTGCGACAGGATACTTGTTTTTGATGCAGGACATGTGGTTGAGGACGGGAAGTATGAGGAACTGATTGAAAAAGGAGGATATTTTTCGGAGCTTGTTAAACGGCAGATCTTATAAGGAGCAGGATACTATGGAAATGACTTGGGAAATAAAAGGAAATGAGCTGTTTATAGGAGTTAAGGGGAAGCTTGATACTCTTAGTGCCATGAATCTTGATGATAAAATGAATGAACTGCCCGAAGAGGTAACGAGTATATATTTTGATTTTGAAGGTCTTGAATATATATCCTCGGCAGGACTGCGTATTTTGTATTGGGTTATAGAATATGTGGAAGAAAAGGGTGGGAATACGTCGGTTAAGAATGTTTCGGATAGCGTGCTTGAGGTGTTTGAAGTCACAGGCTTTAAAAACATGATAAAAATTGAGTGAATCAATGTCATTTGTTTAAGCCATTTGAAAAAACTTTTTGCCGCGTAAATCGTTTTGGAAACGCGGTCAAAAAGTTTTTTCAATGCTTAATTAAATGACATTGTGAGTAATCTGTAACCGAATACACACGAAAAACTGCCGAATAGACAAGATGTTTAGCTTTGAAAGTAGGATCAGTCGTAAAAATAAGTAAATAAAAGTTACAGATCAGTCAACATCTTTGGATGACAATGATTAAGGAGGCTACTATGACAAGAACAAGCACCCCGCAGGGACCATTCAGCGCAGTAATAGGATCAATCTTTCTGGTAATATTTGGTATAATTATGATTTTTATTTCATCATTCATGGCAGGTCGCGATGCCAAAGTAAAGGAGCGCTGCATTGAGCAGGTTCAGGCAACAGTTACCGCCTTTGAACACTCAAAGGATCATGAAAGCAAAAAAGAATCGGAGGCTGTGACACCGGTATTTGATTACGAATATAATGGACAGCAATACAGCTCAAGCGCGGGTTCATACAGCACAAGTTACAAAGACATATTTAAGGTAGGGCAGCAATATACGATATTTATAAATCCTGACGACCCTGTTGAAATATATTCTCAGGAAATAGCATCTTCCGATTCGATGATGTTTAAGATATTGAAATGGGTAGGTATTGCGCTTATACCGATAGGAATTATTTCATTTATATTTTCAGTAATAAAGCTTATCGCTATCGGAGGAGCTATAGGATTTGGATTATCACAATTATTAAAGAAATAGAAAAGAGTCTTACGGGAAGACCTGAAATCAAAAAGCCATAGATTCATTGTTTCTAATGAGGAACATGAACCTATGGCTTTTGTTTAGTACAAAGGGTATATTTGTTGAAATTTAAAAATATAAAACGTAAAATTGAATTATTATCAGAAATTTGCACTAATATCAGAGGAAATGGCGGATAAATTCTGAACAGTTCAAAGTGATTGAAATTGAGAGGAGAGTGTATATGAAATCAACAGTTGATATTGAGCTGGTTTTTAGTGAGGAATATACAGAACCGAAAATCATGATCTTAACCAATCAGAAAACTCGACATATACAAGATATAATTCATGCCATAGAACAGGTTGGCGACCGAGAGATTTTGACAATTCCGGCATTTCTGTCGGATGGTGAAGGGATGGTGTTTGTCGATCAAAAAGACATAGTGAGGATACATACGGAAGGCAGGTATCTACTTCTTAAAACCGAAGAGGACAGCTACATCATCAAGAATACACTTTCTGCTGTTGAATCAAAATTAAATCCCGAATCTTTTTTAAGAATATCACAGTCGGAAATCGTAAATATCGACAAAGTTAGAGAGTTTGATCTTAGTAATTCCGGGACAGTATGCGTTATATTTGGAAATGGTGTCAGGACTTATTCCTCAAGAAGCTATGTCAAACCCATAAAAGATATCCTGAGAAATAAATCCTGTTTTGGTGCGGTATGAAAGGTTCTTTATTATAGGGAAAGCTATGACGGACAGAATCGAGATTAAACTTCTTATTGAAAAGAATTGGGAAAGAACTACGGTATATATCAAATGCAGGGAGCGCAATGATGACGTTGAAGCAATCATAAAGGCGGTGCAGGCATATTCCGACAGTGCTTTTCCTCCTATAATGGCATATTGCGATGAGGAGATGGAGTATGTTCCGCAAAGAAGGATAATCAGACTTTATATACATAATAGAAAGGTCATGATAGAAACGCTGGATAAAACTTACGAAATCAGAAAGCCGCTTCATGAAATAGAGGAAAATCTTGATAAAGCGAGGTTTGTAAGGATTTCTCAGTCAGAAACCATCAATCTCAGAAAAGTGAAAAAGTTTGATTTTTCTCTTGCAGGAACCATCAGGGTCGAGCTTGAAAATGGAGAAAATACCTATGTGGCAAGAAGACGGGTAAAAGACCTGAAGAAACTGCTGACGGCAGCCAATCTTTAGTGATTACATGTGGATATGAAATTAACGCAAACCGAATGCGCGGGGAAAATGACCGAATGCGCAGGATTTATTGTTGGGGATTTTTCTTTCTGATATATTCAATTCATCAGGAAGAGCAATTATAGAAACGGTATCCGGATCACCTGAATTACACAAACCTGAATCAGATATAGAGGTGGTGAGATGAATTGAAAGAAATTAAAAATAAACTTATCGTCCGACTGCTGATTGGCTTTGTTGCAGGAATGATAATAGGAGCTTTTATAATGACAGGCCTGAATGAGCTTAAGTTCCTGACAGCCGGCGGAAAGATGTTTCTGATAAATCTTATAGGTTCGGGAATATACGGGGCTGTTGCAATAGGCGGAACAATAAGCTATGAGATAGAGGACTGGGGCCTTACAAAGGCAACACTTACACATTATCTTATAACCTTTACAGCTTTCCTTACAGCTAACCATTTCCTGCACTGGTTCGGAAACGGTGGACTGCTGATAGCAGCAATCATAGCATTTACTGTAATATATGCTCTCATATGGCTGATGGAGTATACGATCTGGAAAAGGTCAATCGAGGACTTAAACAGAGAACTTAGTGAAATGAAGGACAGAAAAATAAACGAAAATTATATAATCAAAGGAGGCAGCATTATGGCAGATAACAATATGGAAATCAGAGAAGAAGAAATGGTAGAAGCAACGGGTGGAAAAGGAAACGCCGGTGGGACAAATTTCCCCACAATAACAGGCATAGTATTTGTAGACCCATTTCCGACAGGCATTATGTACAGAGGCGTTTTTGAAGACTGCCAGAAGGATGGATTGAGGGTTTTTGAATTAAGCGACGGATTATATGGTGTTGCAGGAGCAGATATACCGGATATAGGAGTTGGAGACCAGGTAACGGTAAGCAGGATCAGAGGCTATTATGGATGGCAGATAACAGGTGTCATTGATTACTGACAGAGAAGCAAAACAGATCATGAAACCTTTTACAACAATTTTTAAGCTCGGTAAAGGGCAGAAGGAGAAAGATTATGGCAGAGAAAAATTATGCAGAACTCATTAAGAAGTACAAGAAGGTGGCTCTTGAAAATGCCAAAAACATACCATTAAGCGATGCTGAAATGGAGAAGGTAACAGGCGGAGTCGGTGGAGCAAATGAAGCAACCTGTTTTTACTGTGGAAAGCCTATGGTATGGGATGCAGCGATTTCCATGTGGACCTGTGACGATCCTTCACACTGCAAGTATTCAACAGATGCTTCTGATGCCGATACAATATATATTATTAAGTACATGGAACAGAATGGAATAGAATGCGGCTATCCCGTATGGTGGAACCAGGTGCCTCACTGATATAAAGATGTCATGGATATAAAATAAGAAAGGGTATGGCAACAGGCTGCCATACCCTTTTGTATGCGTCGGGATATATCTTTTACTTATGCTGCCTTTACAGAAGCCTTCATTTCGGCAACTATCTTGGCTGCTTCGGCTACCATATCTTTGATTTCGTCAAATTTTCCGGCTTTTATCAGATCACCTTTAACCATCCATGAACCGCCGCAGCAAAAGATCTTGTCGGATGCAAGGTAGTCACGTACGTTAGCTGCGTTGATACCGCCTGTAGGCATGAACTTTACGGACTGGAGGGCAGCACCGATGGCCTTGATCATTTTGAGACCGCCTGCATTTTTCAGCAGGGAAGAATTTAACATGTGTAAGACCTAAGTTTACTGCTGTAAGAACCTCACTTGCCGTAGCGGTTCCGGGACAAACGGGAGTCTCTCTTTCAAGGCAGTATTTAACGATTTCCGGATCAAATCCCGGTGAAACGATAAACTTTGCACCGGCATTTACAGCTCTGTCAACCTGCTCTTTGGTAAGCACAGTTCCTGCATCTACCAGCATATCAGGGTAGTTCTCTGAGAGGATTCGGATGGACTCCTATTGAATAATCTATGTTTCATGGTTTAAATATTGTACGATAGTTGCAACAAATATGGTAAAAAAGTACATAAACTTAACTTGACAAGATAACTCTATGATGATAAGTTAAAAATATGTATAGAAATGACATGTAATAGAGTAAAATCCGACAAATAATTAACATCATGGAGCGAGTATATGAACTTATATTATGAACTGT
>JAIKZC010000393.1 GCA_024682575.1 Lachnospiraceae bacterium
AGTTTATTTTTTCAATCAGGCATAATATTATTACTGTATACAACAGCTGTTAAAAAGAATGAAATTTTATAATTAATAGTTAAGGAGAAAATTGATGCATTTTACAGAAACAGTTTACAGAAACCCCTATTGGCCTACA
This sequence comes from Lachnospiraceae bacterium, assembly GCA_024682575.1. Classification (GTDB taxonomy): domain Bacteria; phylum Bacillota; class Clostridia; order Lachnospirales; family Lachnospiraceae; genus NK4A144. The sequence continues at coordinate 140 of JAIKZC010000393.1, forward strand.
TATCCGCTTTTGCAGATTACTCAGGGTTGTACACATAATTCCTGCAAATTCTGCACTATGTACAGAAATGCGGATTTCAAACTTCAGCCAATGGAATGGATCATAGAAGATCTAGAAGAATTATCAGAAACAGTACCGGATGCTAAGACAATACAGCTGCTTTCAGCAAATCCTCTCTGTATGACTTACGATAGACTTGCTCCAATATTGGAAAAGATCAATCAATATCTTCCTAAAATGGAGTATATATATGCGTCTACCAGAGTGACAGATATAAAGAACAAGACTGTTGAAGAGCTTAAAAAGTTAAAAGAAATGGGGCTGAGAGAGATATCCCTGGGTGTAGAAAGCGGAGATGATAATACACTTGATCGTATAAATAAAGGATATCATGCGAACGACATTATTGAACAATGCAAAAAATTAAATGAAGCCGGAATTAAGTTCTGGATGACATTCTTAAATGGTGCTGCCGGAAAAGAGGGAAGCAGTGACCACGCCATAAATTCAGCAAAAATATTCAATCAATGTGATCCAATGCTTGTTGGCACGGGAGGACTTGTACTTTTTCCCGGAACACCTTTGATAGATGATGTAAATAAAGGTAAATTTACACCTTTATCAGAAAAAGAGATGCTTGAGGAACTTCTATTGTTTGTAGAAAATCTTGATTGTGACTGCAGCTTTATTACTCATCATACCATTTCCGGAACTAATTTATCCGGACATGATTTTTTGAAACGTAAAGATAAAATCATGTCTGTATTGAAAAAAGAAATTGCAAATGGAAATATGGATGTTCTTACTGCTATTAGAAAAAGCAAAGTCAGCTTATGATCTTTGAAAAGGAGAAAAATAAATGAAAACAGTAATAATTAACGGAAGCCCAAGGAAAAATCAGAACACAGCAAATATATTAAAGGAAGCTCAAAGAGGAGCTGAAGCTGCAGGACATGAAACTGTTTATTATAATCTTTATGATTTAAAATTTACCGGTTGTAAAAGCTGCCTTGGCTGTAAACGAAAAGGAAATACCGAACCATATAAGTGTATTATCAAAGATGAACTTTCAGAAGTTCTCGATGCCATATACGAAGCAGATCATTTAATAATTGGCTCACCCATATACTTTGGACAACCTACCGGAGAATTAAGATCTTTTATGGAAAGAGCATGCTTTCCTCCGCTTTCTTATAATGATTACTCCAGTCTTTTTAACAGGAAAGTTGATGTAACAGTTTTTCTGACAATGAATAATTCGCTTGAACGCTATAATGAATTTGATAAGTCTGATATGGAGAAGTATTTTGGTCCATTCAGAATGCTTAAAGGCGATGTAAAAATCATTCCTGTATGTGACACATTACAGGTAAATGACTATTCAAAATACGAAATGGCAAGCTTCAGTGAGGAACATAAAAAAGAAGTTCATGAGCATGACTTTCCGAAAGATCTTGAAGTAGCATTTAATGTCGGAAGTTATGTTTAAAAGTTAATGAGCTGTGGGCTGGCAAAATGAGCTGTGGGGACGTACTTTAGGGATCATTTTTTTCAAAAAATGATCCCTAAAGTACGTCCCCACAGCTCATTTTGCAAAATTTTTTAAAATTTATGGCATATTTCTAACTTTGAAACGTATATATAAATAAAGAGTTTCTTGGTTATTTGAATGAAAGGAATGTTTATCTATGAGAAAATTTTGGAGAGTTCTATCTGTAATTTCAATCTGTCTGATAGTTGGAGGTTGCTCCTCGGGTCAGGCTGCTGCAGATAAAACAACGGAAAGCAGTGAGATCGAAGACAATAAAACTGCAGAAAGCACCGAAATTGCTGAAACTAATACTGCAGAAAATGCCGAGACTGACTTAATGACCTACATGAGCTCTGATGGTTTCAAAATTAAGTATGATCCGGCTAAGGCAGAATCGATCGAAGTAGATGAACATACAGTTCAGTTTAAGCTTACAGGAGATTTTTCAGATAATAATACTGTAACAATAAAATATATAACAGGTAAGCAGCCTGAAGAAGCTTTATATGAGCTGACAGAACCCTGGGGAGAAATGGATGCCATAGAAAGATCAGAAGGATTTTTCCCAGGCACCAGTGATAAATGGGGCTATTGGAGATCCTTCTCTGAAAAAGACGGAGATGGATCAGTAAATAAGACTGCCATTGCAGGTGAATATAATGGCGGTATACTTATTTTTGATGATGAAGAACATATGACCGGTGATGAAGAA
>JAIKZC010000166.1 GCA_024682575.1 Lachnospiraceae bacterium
GCAGAATCTCTCTCATTTTCAGACCCTGCCACCACAAGTGTCGGCATCCCCTTTCCAACTTCCTCTGCATGGGAAGGTCCGCAAAGAACTACCGTCTGTGACTGAGGTATCTCCTCACTTATTATCATCGAAAGCGTACAGAGTGTATCCTCTTCGATTCCCTTTGCCACACTTACTATAAGCTGTCCGTAGCGCACAAAATCCTTCATCTTTTTTGCCGTTGAACGAACATAAGGTGATGCTACTGCAACTACTATTATATCTTTATCAGAACATGCCTCTTTGAGATCAGCCGTATAACTTACATCTTCCTGTAAAATTACCCCGGGAAGCTTCTGCCTGTTTTCCCTTGTTTCTCTGAGTTCTTCTATTTCGCTTTCTTTTGCAGACCAGATAGTCACATGATGTCCGTTGTTTTCAAGAAGCCATGCAAGAGCTGTTCCCCAGCTTCCGGCTCCTATCATTCCTATTTCTGCCATTATCTGCCTCCTAAAAATATATTTTCGGTATTCGCCTGTTACGCCGTTCGCCTCAAAGTTATTTTTTCTTTTCTTCCATCATTTTGTTATAACGCTCAGCCTCAGCCTTATTTTTCTCCTTGCTGAGATAGGTTCTTCTTTCGCAGCCTGTAAAAAGCCTTACGATATTTGCCCTGTGCTGATAGTAGGCAAGCGCCATTAAAGCGATCAGAATGATATAAAATTCGAGTCTGTTAGGAAAAGCCATCTGTGACACATTTCCGATACCGTTTTCACCCATTATAATAGACTCTACAACAAGACCTAAATATATCATCAATGAGCCAAGCGATACATAATGAGTCGTAAAGAAAATCCCAAAGAAAGTTATAAAACCAAGTACGAAAAGTATCGGATTATGCAGACCTATAACCAGTCCTGCTGTACAGGCAATACCCTTTCCTCCCTTAAAATGCATATAGAAAGGAAAATCGTGTCCGAGTACTGCTCCTGCTCCGGCGTAAAGCTCAAGCAGTGTCACCATTTCAGGATAGCTCTTATGAAAAATAAGCCAGCTTACAAGCATTGCCAGAACTGTTTTGAATGCATCACAGAGAAGGGTTATAAGTCCTGCTCCCGGTCCAAGAGTCCTCAGCATGTTTGTGGTACCGGCATTACCCGATCCAACCGAACGAATATCTATACCTTTGAACTTTCCATATAAATAGCCGGTCTGTAAAAGGCCGAAACAATAGCCTATCAATAGACAGCATACTTTTGCCAACATTTAATATCTCTCCTTTATCATCCGTTTTTCGGATTAAATTTATTTCTCCCCACGTTCTCTTATAATAAATTTAAGCGGTGTTCCCGAAAATCCGAAAGCCTCTCTTATCTTATTCTCAATATATCTTGTGTATGAGAAGTGCATAAGCTCCTTATCATTTACAAAAATAACAAACGTCGGAGGCTTAACCGAAACTTCTGTCATATAGAAAAGTCTCAGACGTTTACCCTTGTCTGAAGGCGGCTGGTTAAGAGCTACAGCCTCTGTCATGATCTCATTGAGAACACCTGTCTGGATTCTCATTGCACAGTTGTTAATGACCATATCGATTTCTTCAAAGATCTTGTGCATACGCTGTCCGGTCTCTGCAGAAATGAACATTATCTCCATATAAGGCATAAATGAAAGCGTTGCAAAAATCTTCTTTCTGTACTCATTCATGGTCTTGTCATTTTTTTCAACAAGATCCCATTTATTAACAACAACGATACAGCCCTTTCCCCTGTCATGTGCGATTCCGGCGATCTTTGCATCCTGCTCGGTTATGCCTTCCTTACCGTCTATAACGATCATTACGACATCAGCTCTCTCCACTGCGCTGACGGTACGTACTATCATGTAATGCTCCAGATCGTCATGAACCTTATTTTTGCGTCTGAGTCCTGCTGTATCGATAAATACATATGGCTTGCCATTGTGAATGATCTCTGTATCTATCGCATCTCTCGTGGTTCCGGCTATATCCGAAACAATTACCCTGTTGGTTCCCTGAAGTTTATTGATAATAGAGGATTTACCTACATTCGGCTTTCCGACAATGGCGATTCTCGGTCTGTCATCCTCTTCTTCTCCCTCGCCCACTTCCGGAAAATGCTTTACAACTTCATCCAAGAGATCACCGATTCCTGTCTTCTGTCCGGCAGAAATAGCAACCGGATCACCCATTCCAAGGTTATAAAATTCATACACTTCCATTTCCTGCTGTTTAAAATTATCAACCTTATTAACAGCAAGAACTACGGGCTTATGCGAACGTCTGAGCATGTCTGCAACCTTATCATCCGCATCCGAAATACCCATTTTAATATCTGTGACAAATATAATAACATCTGCACTGTTTATGGCTATTTCAGCCTGTTCTCTCATCTGTGAAAGTATCACGTCGTTTGAATTGGGCTCGATTCCGCCCGTATCTATGACCGTAAAATCACGTCCTACCCAGTTTACATCTGCGTAGATCCTGTCTCTTGTGATTCCCGGTGTATCCTTTACAATTGATATCCTCTCTCCTGCCAGCAGGTTGAACAAAGTAGATTTTCCTACGTTTGGACGTCCTACAAGTGCAACGATTGGTTTGCTCATTAATTACCTCATTTCCTGATTGTCACCGACAATTTTTGTTACAAAATCATGTCCATCTGATTCTACAATATCGACCGGAACTTGTAAAGCGCTTGAAATATCGCCTACTGTCATGTCATCCAAAAGGACATCCGACCCGGATCTTAAAAGATTTGCCGGCAGATATAACTTTTCTCCAAGGGGTTTATCCTTAAGCTGAGCCACAATATCTTTTCCGGTCAAAAGACCTGTAACAGTTATCCTCTCTCCGAAAAAATCATTTCTTATAGCATAATTATGCACCGTTATATTAGGATACTTTTCCTTAAGCTTTAGAAGCATCTCCTCTTTTGTCCTGTGCATGATCCTTCCACCAACTATTGATATTTCACGCTTTAATGAAGAGTCTCCGTTTCTTTCATCAAGTTCTTCTGTAAACTCGTCAATAAAGCTCCTGACCATTCCGACACCATTTTCAAATTGAATATATCCGTCATAGCTGTCGGCCTCGGGTATCGGCTCTTCTGCAAGAAAGTAAAGCTCATCTCCCGCATGTATGAAATGTGTGCCATGCTCTGCATAAACTTTATCCTGCCATGCATGAATAGTCTTAAGTACCTCTCTGGCCTCATCCTTTGTAAAAGGCTCGAGCGGATAAAGTCCCTCCCTGAAACGGCTGAGTCCTACAGGAACTACAGAAACACTTTCAAGATACGGAACATACTTAGACAGATCTGAGATCGAGCGTTCTAACTCCGCTCCGTCATTCACACCCTTGCATAATACTATCTGTCCGTTCATTCTGATCCCGGCCTCATAAAGCCTGTCAACTTTTTTAAGTGCCTCTCCTGCAAAGCGATTATTCAGCATTTTACAGCGAAGCTCCGGATTGGTCGTCTGGAAAGAGATATTTATGGGACCCAGTCTGTATTTTATTATACGGTCTATGTCATGTTCCGACATATTTGTAAGCGTTATATAATTACCCTGCAAGAAAGAAAGACGGGAATCATCATCCTTAAAATAAAGACTTTCTCTCATCCCCTTCGGCATCTGGTCTATAAAACAGAATATGCATTTATTGTGACAGGAACGATAATTATCCATGAGACCGTTTTCAAATTCGATCCCAAGGTCTTCATCCTCGTCCTTGTCTATCTCCAGTTCCCATTCTTCGCCGTTCTTCTTTTTTACCAGAACGATGATATGCTCATCCTCCGTAAAATACTGGTAATCAAAGATATCCTCGATCTTATTTCCGTTTATTGAAACTATTTCATCACCGGCTTCGATTTCCATTTCCTCGGCTATACTTCCGCTCACTGTTCTTTTTACTATATGCTTGAATTCCATAAATACCACTTTCAAAAATTCAAAATCAGATTTTTATGTCCTATGTTGGAAAAACACTTTTTGTCACCGTTACTATCTAAGGCAGTGTCAAAAAGTGTCTCCATAATAATTCTATCAGATATCAGCGAGTTTTTCAGGCTCGGGATAAGTCTCACCAAAGGTGTCGACTGTTACGCTTGCCATTTTCTGATCTTCAAGCGGCTTGTCGTTGAAAGATGTGCTAACTTCAGCAATCTTGTTAACAACATCCATGCCCTCGATGATCTTGCCAAAAGCAGCATATTCACCGTCTAAATGAGGTGCATCCTTATGCATGATGAAAAACTGTGAACCTGCAGAATCAGGTATCATTGTCCTTGCCATCGATAAAACTCCGGGGCCATGGTGAAGGTTATTCTCAAAACCATTGTTTGAAAACTCACCCTTGATGCAGTATCCCGGGCCACCCATTCCTGTACCTGTGGGATCACCGCCCTGAAGCATAAATCCGGCAATTACACGGTGGAAAATGATTCCATCATAATATTTCTGATTGATAAGTGAAATAAAGTTGTTTACAGTGTTAGGTGCGATCTCAGGATAAAGCTCAGCCTTCATCACATCTCCGTTTTCCATTGTTATTGTTACTATAGGATTCTTTTTTTCCATTTTAATTATCTCCTTTTATATTAAGATCAATCTCTGCGGAAAAGGTCTCTTGTGTAAACCTTTTCACTCACATCATCCAAAATGCTGTCATAGCGGTTTGCAATGATCGACTGACTCTCTTTCTTAAATTTCTCAAGATCATTTACCACTCTGCTTCCAAAGAATGTAGATCCGTCCTCAAGCGTTGGCTCATAAACAATAACCGAAGCTCCCTTAGCCTTGATTCTCTTCATGATTCCCTGGATCGATGACTGACGGAAGTTGTCGGAATTACTCTTCATTGTAAGCCTGTAAACACCGACTGTAACAGACTTTTCAGCTTTATTATCATAAGTATTAGCCGTATTTCCGCTTCCGGTATAGGAATAATACCCCGCGATCTCGAGAACTCTGTCTGCTATGAAATCTTTCCTGGTCCTGTTGCTTTCAACTATGGCTTCGATAAGGTTTTCCGGAACATCTGCATAATTTGCCAGAAGCTGCTTGGTATCCTTTGGCAGGCAATATCCGCCATATCCGAATGAAGGATTATTATAAAAATCGCCGATCCTCGGATCAAGTGAAACACCCTTAATGATCGAAGCTGTATCAAGTCCCTTGCTCTCGGCATATGTATCAAGCTCATTGAAATAAGCAACCCTCAATGCCAGATAAGTATTTGCGAAAAGCTTTACGGCTTCAGCCTCGGTGAATCCGGTAAATAAAAGATCGATATGTTCTTTTATCGCCCCCTGCTGAAGAAGATCCGCAAAAGTATGTGCTGCCTTATCAAGTCTCTCATCCGAAGCATCTGTTCCAACAATGATCCTTGAAGGATAAAGATTATCATAAAGAGCCTTTGACTCTCTTAAAAACTCCGGACTGAAGATTATATTTCTGCTGTTGAATTTCTTTCTTACAGATTCTGTATAACCAACCGGAATTGTCGATTTGATTATCATTACCGGCTGCTGATCCTCAGGCTTGTCTTTATTTGACTCAAGTACAAGCTTTATTACAGCCTCAACCGCTGATGTATCAAAGTAATTTTTCTTTGAATCATAATTAGTCGGTGCCGCTATGATAACAAAATCCGCATTCGAATAAGCTTCTCTGCCATCAAGCGTAGCTGTAAGATCAAGATCTTTTTCTTTTAAATATCTTTCGATATATTCATCCTGAATTGGAGAAATTCTTTTATTAAGTTTCTCTACTTTTTCTTCTATAATATCTACAGCTGTCACATGATTGTTCTGTGATAAAAGAACTGCGAGCGACAAACCTACGTAACCTGTTCCCGCAACAGCTATATTATATTTTCTGTCCATTTCTACGACTCCTCAGACGCATATTTATTTTTGCCTTCTTAATTGACCAAAGGCAAAATATCGCTTTTCCATAATAACACAATAAAAATCAAAAGAAAAGAATTCCGGCAACAGCCGATAAAGCGATCCATATTATAGGATGAAGACCCTTAGTCTTTTTAATGACAGATGAAAAAATATATACAAGCACTGCCAAAATAACTGCCTTCAGAGATATCCTTGTGTATAAAGCCCCCTCTCCTTCTGTAAAAAGAGCTATCTTTGCAACAGAAATTCCGGCAACAGCTATTAAAGCCACTGAAAGAGGTCTTAAATACTTAAATACCGAAACAACAAACGGATTGTCCTTAAAATTCTTAAGAAAAGAAGCTATTATAAGAATTATTATTACCGAAGGTGTGATAAGTCCAAGTGTTGCAATAACCGCACCCGGAATGCCCGCTGTTGCAAATCCGACATAGGTACCGCAGTTAACACCCATGGGACCCGGAGTAGATTCTGAAACAGCTATCATATCCGCCAGCTGTGCATGTGTGAACCAGCCTGTTTCATCTGCTATTTCCGAAAGAAACGGAAGTGTTGCAAGTCCTCCTCCTACGGCCAGCAGTCCTGCCTTAAAAAATTCGAGATAAAGTCTTATCAATGTCATCATCATGACTTCACCTCCTTAGAATCTTTTTTATTTATCGCGGCAAAAATTATTCCAAACGCAATATCTATAAATATCAAAGCGACAAGCGGGATTTCAGTAAAGAGCGCAAGGGCAAGACCGATAAGAAATACCGTCATTGTAAGCTTTGTATTTACTGCACTCTTCCACAGCTTGAGTATTGCCTTAAGGATCAGTACGCATACACAGGCTCTGATCCCGTTAAAAGCCTTGGCAACATATATATTGTCGGCAAAAGCTGATATTACTCCTGCAAGTGTTGTAATTATCAGAACTGAAGGAAAAACAACTCCTAAAGTAGCCGCAATCCCGCCAATTTTTCCTCTTGTCTTATATCCTATAAATGTAGCGGTATTTACCGCGATGACTCCGGGGGTACACTGTCCTATGGCAAAATAATTTGCCAGATCCTCATCTGTAGCCCATCCCTTATTTTCTACTATCTCTCTCTGCAATATCGGCAGCATTGCATATCCTCCGCCGAAAGTCATTACTCCGACCTTGGCAAAGCTAATGAACAATTCTGCAAGTCCGGCTTTCTTCATATTTTTCACATCCTCTCTTATTCATCTAACCGTACTATTTTAACATATAAAAAAATTTCATCAACCTTAAGAAAACTTTTTGATTTATTTTCATATTATGGTATACTTTTTTTCATGTAAAAATCTTTAGATTAAGTTTAGGAGTAAAAATGGATACGAGTTTAGAAAAAAAGAAAGAACGACACAGTTTTTCCGGACACCTTGGATTTATACTTGCCGCTGCCGGTGCCAGCGTAGGTCTTGGTAATATCTGGAGATTTCCTTATCTTGCAGCTAAATACGGCGGCGGTATTTTTCTTATCGTCTACATCATTCTTGCCGCAAGCTTCGGATACACAATGATAGTTGCAGAGACCGTACTCGGAAGACGTACAAAGAAAAGCCCTGTTGGCGCTTTCAAGGTTTTTTCTGACAAAAAAGCATTTGCTATAGGCGGATGGATAAACGCGATAATTCCCATGCTGATAGTTCCATACTATTCAACTATCGGCGGCTGGGTGTTAAATTATCTTTTCAGTTATTTGAAAGGTGACGGTGCTCTTGTAGCAACAGATGATTATTTTGGCAGCTTTATCTCAAACGGTCTTCAGGTAGAAGGCTGGTTCCTTGTATTTGCACTCCTTACAATAGTTGTAATACTTTCCGGCGTTAAAAAGGGAATTGAACGCGTTTCAAGGATAATGATGCCTATTCTCGTTGTCCTTGCACTCCTTGTATGCGTTTATTCCGTTACACGCCCCGGTGCAATTGAAGGCGTAAAATATTTTCTCATTCCAAACCTTGAGCATTTTTCATGGATGACTATTGTTTCCGCTATGGGACAGATGTTTTACTCTCTTTCGATCGCAATGGGTATCCTAATTACCTTTGGTTCCTACATGAAGGATGATGTTTCTATCGATAAAGCCACTCGAAATGTTGAGATTTTCGATACCGGCATCGCCATCATGGCGGGTCTCATGATCATTCCTGCAGTATTTGCTTTCAGCGGCGGAGATTCATCCGTATTAAAAGCAGGCCCGAGCCTTATGTTCATCACAATCCCTAAGGTGTTCGCCGACATGGGACATGCATCATTT
>JAIKZC010000449.1 GCA_024682575.1 Lachnospiraceae bacterium
GCGGCTATGCCTTTTCTGTAATGCCTAGCTATCATTCCCTTCGCTCCTCCATTTTTAAAATCCCTGTTAAACCATATTAAGCTTTCTATAAGCTCGTTTTTAAACATTGTCCTACTCTCCTAAATCATACCACTTTAAACCTTTATATTTAAACCCCTTTTTAGTTGATTTTTTTTAAGAAGTGCTCTCATGCCGCTTCACACAATGGACACAAGAGTTGCATTTTTTTGTATACATTAACAAAATATTACAAAACTGTTTCTTTTCGAACATATATTCCCTGATGACCAGCTTTACAATAAAAAAAATTTCAGAGATACTTCAGACCCCGGAACCCCCACGTCACATGAAAGGTTCTACTTAGTGCTGCTTCGTTCCCGACCTGACACGGTTCATAGATTTCCATTGCGTGGGACCGGAGCCTGAAGTATCTCTGAAAAAGATACCTTGAAATTATAACTTTTGAAACTTCTTCTGTCAACCTTCTTCGATAATTCATCGCTGTCCGGTATCCAGAATGTCAGGTTTTTGCCACTCCCATAGCTGAGCTTAGCTGTTTATACTGAAGATTGATCTTCTCGAAATCAGCCATTATCTCATCTCTCCTGGTCACGGCATGCTCCATGATCTCTTCCTTATCTCCGCAAAATGCCATTACTATCTTTCGCTGAAATTTATTATGATCCATCTCATTCGTTACGATCGCAGCAATGGTAGCCGCCGGTTTTACACTATCACCATTTCCGCTCATTGCTATATCTGCAATCCGCTCCGAAAGCTGTAATATTTTATCATTCATAGTCATATCCGGCGCTTCCACATGATTTGGTATACCGGATCCATCTATTCTTTCATGATGTCTAGAAATAATATCACATATATCAGGATCGATCTTTTCTCTCAAAAGGTCATCTGCAGTCTCTAAATGTCTGCAAAATTTCTTTATATCCGACTCATCCTTAAGATTTGCAGGATTTCTGAATTCCTCCGGAACCTTTGATATGCCTATATCATGCAAGAGTCCGGCATAATGAAGCTTCTCAATATCTTCCTCTGTTGCTCCATCCATCCTTTTGGCTATCTGCTCGGCAACATCCATGCATATGATCGCCTCTCCGGCCGTTTTGGACTCGGACATTGCCATTATATATACCAGAAGCTCCAGCATCTTTTCCTTATCTTCATCAGCAAACATCACCTTCTTAAAGGATTCATAGAGTTCATCGAGATATTCACCGCTGTCAAGCAGTTCAAACATATCATATCTTCTGATTGCAATATCCAGAAGATTAAAAGGCAATTCAGAAAATTTACTGCCTATATATCGCCTCAGATTATTTACATTAAATCTTTTTCCCTTAATGCTTCTGAAGTGCTCTATCATGCCTGCAAGATTTAGTATATTAGCCACATCTTTATATTGAAAATTAATATTTTTCAGATTCGTATGGTCTACATGGCTGTATAATATTATTTTTGAAAGCTGTTCATAGGGCGTTAAGCTCTTCATAAAAAGATATCCGTATATCGAATGCGGCAGGGGTTCCTCAAACTCATATTTCAAGCTTTCAACACCCTGCTCAACTCTGTATGCGCCAATATCATGAAGTGTAGCAACAAATGTGATTTCTGCGAGCTCAAAATCTTCGTACTTTCCTGAAGCCTTGAGCATGGCGTAAACCATGAACGCAGTCCTGCAGCTATGGCCCATGACTTTGCTGTCTATTAACTTTAATGTGCCAACTATAAGCTGACACACATCCTCGCTGCGAATAACCTGTCCCACTTTTCCCCCAAATTACATGTTTCAAACAAAAATTTTCAGGAATTATTTCTCTATATACATGAACATTTTATCACGAAAAAGTTAAGCATTCCATAGTTTTACTCTTTCAAAAGAGAATGTTTCAAAGAAAAAACTTCATAGGAGTATAAATGATCCCACTGTTTTTCTGAACCTTTGCCGTATCCGTAAATCCCATCTTATGATAGAATTCCACAGCATACGGAGAAGAATCCACAGTAGTGTAAGTCTGCCCCTTCTGTGTGAGCAGATAATCACATAAATATTTTATGAGAGCAGATGCTATTCCCTGCCTCTGGCAGTTCTCATCTACAAAAAGAAGTGATATATGATTGCGGTTTCGCACTGAAATTATGCCAAGCACCCTGTCTGCCTCATCAAAGCAGCCAAACATGACATATTCGCCCTGTCTGAACATTTTATAGAGACTGTCAGCAGTAATAAATCTCCGAAAGTTTTCTATTCCCTCGCTGCTGTAGACATCAGCTTCAAACTTAAGAAAAACTCTCCATACCATAGCCATAGCCAGGTCCCACTCGGTTGCCTTCACGGCACGAATAGTTCTCATATGATTACCCCCTCACAAGATTCTCAAATGTGATACTAAACGAAATCCAGTCTTTTATTATAAGAAAACCCGCAGTCAATACGGGTTTTCTATAGTTTTAACCAAAAAGATTCTTAAAGAAGCTTACGATCTTATCTCCAACTCCCTTGAAGAATGATTTAACAACAGATCCTGCTATTGCAGACTTATTTTTTTCAAGAGCATTCGCAAGATCATCACCTGTTATATTATCTCCAAGCTCCTGATAAATGCTTGCTGCCTGATCTATAAGAGTATCATAATCAAGGCCGAGATCGTTGATCTTCTCCATAAGACTTACTATTTTAGATATTTCATCATCTGAAAGTTCGATCTTTGTGGATTTTCCACTGTTATAGTCTGCTATAGCAGCACGTACAGCCTCTTCAATAGCTTCTTTGCTGGAAAGATCCCTCTTGGCGATCTCCTGCTTTATAAAGCTTAAAAGTGCCTCAACTTCTTCACTGGATGCTCCGTTCGCAGCTGCAGCAGCCTCTTCAAGCTCTCCTGTAGTTACAAGCTCATCAAGTGAAGTATCCAAGGCCTGTGTATCAAGGCTTGTATCTGTCATCTGGGCATAGGCTTTAAGCGCTCCTATCAAAGCTGCAGTTCCCGAGATCGATGTAGGAGCTGCAACGATTATGTCTGCATCTTCAACACCGGCAGTAATAAGAGCATTCTGATACATTCCTTCTGTGCAGTAATTGATATTGTGTGTCACAACATTGATCCCATGTCCGCTTTCAGCAGGCTTAACCAGTACTGAAGAAAGTGACTTTGTACCTATTACAGATGAACTGATATAACTGTCAAGATACTGGTGCTCCTCTGAATTAGTTACATTTACTACATTATAACCCGAAATATCAGTCCCGGAAAGTCCCATCAGGCTCATTACAGTTGCAAGCTGGGAACTTGTGAGATCCGCTCCAACAGCCAGATATATCTGTGATTTGTCAACAGTATCGCCGGTCTCCGCGGACTCAGTGCTGTCTCCCGAATTATCTGCTGCTTCCGTTCCGTCTCCCCAGGTAATGTTCTGCACATCTTTTGCAGACACAGCTGATGCGGGCATTACGCAGAGTATTCCCGCAAGAATGCAAGCAAGTATTCTTTTCATAATTCTCCTCATTCTTTTCACGTCATCGTCTTTTTCATAAATCCGATGATGTCCATCATAACGTCAAATCTGTCTCGTTCCTTATAGATTTCGTGCCGGTCATTATTATATATTTTTACATCAACATTATTAAGTCCGATGTTTGTATATGAATCAGCCGCTTTCTTAACACCGACTCCGAAATCACCCACCGGGTCATCAGCTCCGGACACAAGAAAAAGAGGAAGATCCTTTGGTATTTTCTGCATCCGGACTGAATCTTGTGATCTTGCCACAAGTGTAATCAGGGTATGATAACCATTTACGCTGAATTCGTGTCCGCTAAGGGGGTCGTTTGCATTTTCTTTTCTTGACTCCGGTCTAGAGCACGACCATTCAAAAGGATACTCATGATTCGGAGACATCTTTGAATAGCGGCCCAGAGCACAATAACTTAAGAAACGGCTGACATATCTGTCTCCATGAATTGCCCTTAAGAATGTTGTTATGCATCCTCCTGCCCATAAAGCAGCAGGAGAGACCGTTCCACTTCCCATGATCACAGCACCATTGATTCCGCTTCCATACATTTCAATATAATTTCTTATAAGAAAAGATCCCATCGAATGTCCCATTACGAAAACAGGAAGATCTATGTTTTCTGCCTGTATAAGTTTTTTCAGTCTGTGCACATCTCTGACTACCACAGTTGCAGGATCCTGCTCACAGAAATATCCGAAATCCTTTTCATCTGTAACAGTTTTTCCGTGACCGAGCATATCCGCTCCGGCAACAACTATTCCCTGCTCTGCCAGAAACTCAGCTATTTCGCTGTATCTGCCAATATGTTCGCCCATTCCGTGCGCTATTATAAGGCAGGCTTTTTTTTCTCCTGAAGGGCTGTATTTTACAGCATGTATCTTCGTCCTCATATCTCGTGAATCAAATGTAAATTCCTCTTTCAGAACCATATAGTCCCACCCCTTTATAATTAATTCATTTATACTAAAACACTTTTCGCCACAGTATTTCTCCTGCAGCAAAAAGTGTTTTCAATCTCCCGTTCTATATATCAGCCAACTTCAGCGCCGCTCTCCACGTCATGTTCAACTGTCATGAGCGCAAGATCACCCTTGCTGTCCATTGCTGAAAGGATCATTCCCTCAGACATCATTCCGGCCATCTTTCTCGGTTTTAGATTAAGTACCGCCATTACTTTCTTTCCGACAAGTTTTTCCGGCTCCGGATAATATTTCTGAATTCCTGAAAGGATCTGTTTCTCTTCATCTCCGAATTTAAGCTTGAAGCAAAGAAGCTTTTCTGATTTCTCAACCTTACTGCAGCTTAAAACCTCACCTATTCTGAAATCGCATTTAGCAAAATCATCTATGGTAATAAAGCCTTTATCCTCAGACTTTTCAGACTCTTTCTTCTCTTCCTTCTTCTCATTCTTTGCATTGGCCTTTGCCTGGGCAGCCTCAAGCTCAGCAACCTTCTTCATGATATCGTCAAGCTTAACTCTTGCAAAAAGTGTTTCCGGAGCTTCTGTAACCTTTGTTCCGTTTGCGATTTTGCCTGCCTTATCAAGGTCTGCAAAATCAGCCTTGGCGCTGTTTAATTCCTTAAAGATCTTTTCTGCAGTCTCAGGCAGGAATGACTCTAAGAGCGAAGCTCCTATGGTTATGCAATCTGCAAGGTTGTAAAGAACTGTTGAAAGTCTGTCAGCCTTTGCCTCATCCTTTGCAAGTACCCACGGCTCTGTCTCATCAATATATTTATTGCAGCGTTTGAACAGATTGAAGATATGTGTAAGAGCATCGGCAACACGAAGTCCTGCCATATCCTTAACCACGATATCCCTTGTTCCGAGAACTGTAGCATAGAGGTCTTTATCAACATCTTCCTCAGCGCCTCTGTTCTCAAGAACACCTCCGAAATACTGGTTTGTCATTGAAACAGTACGTTTGACGAGGTTACCAAGAGTATTTGCAAGATCTGAGTTAAAACGCTCCACCATGAGTTCCCAGGAAATGACACCGTCTGTCTCGAAAGGCATCTCATGAAGCACAAAATAACGTACTGCATCTACACCAAACATATCGGCCATATCGTCCGCATATATTACATTTCCCTTTGATTTACTCATTTTTCCGCCTTCCTGAAGAAGCCAGGGATGACCAAATACCTGCTTCGGAAGCGGCAGATCAAGTGCCATAAGGAATATAGGCCAGTAAATCGTATGGAATCTTATGATATCCTTACCTATAAGATGAAGGTCTGCAGGCCAGAATCTCTTGAAGAGCTCTCCGTCCTCGCCGTCGCACTCATATCCGATACCTGTGATATAGTTTACGAGCGCATCAAGCCATACATATACAACGTGTTTAGGATCGAAATCAACCGGGATTCCCCATGTAAACGAAGTTCTAGATACACAGAGATCCTGAAGTCCGGGCTTGAGGAAGTTATTCATCATCTCATTCTTTCTCTGCTCGGGCTGAATAAATTCAGGATGATCCTCTATATATTTGATAAGCTTGTCAGCATATTTGCTCATCTTGAAGAAATATGCCTCTTCATGTGCCGGCTTTACCGGACGTCCGCAATCCGGACATTTTCCGTCAACAAGCTGTGACTTTGTCCAGAAAGACTCACAGGGTGTGCAGTACATTCCTTCGTAAGCACCCTTATAAATATCGCCCTTATCATAGAGCTTCTTAAATATCTTCTTAACCTGTCTCTCATGGTCTTCATCCGTAGTCCTTATAAATCTGTCATAGGATGTGTTCATGAGATCCCAGATCCTCTTTATCTCACCTGATGCTCTGTCTACGAACTGCTTAGGTGTAATCCCTTCATCCGCTGCCTTGAGCTCTACCTTCTGACCATGTTCATCTGTTCCTGTCTGGAAGTGAACATCAAAGCCTTCCTCACGCTTAAATCTGGCGATTGCATCTGCAAGTACGATTTCGTAAGTATTGCCTATATGAGGCTTTCCCGATGCATAAGCGATCGCGGTCGTAATGTAATAGGGTTTCTTTTCTGTCATTTTTAGTGTCTCCATTTTCCCTGCCAAATGTGAGCAGTCTTTTATATATCTATGATAAAAAAAGTCATATTTTTAAAGCTAGCACAGATAGCCTGTCATGTCAAACTTTCTGTATCCCATCAGTATCTCATCCCTGTACGATCGCCTTAGTTTTTTCAAACTTCTTAAAAAGAAATGGATACGCTGCCATGACCATAAATGATAATAAAAAGCTTCCGGCAAAGACTCCCCAGTGCTCATCCAGCATCTCCAATGCCGGCGTGATGCCTTCCCTTACAAGCAGTATCAGCCCAAGACCGATCAATGCTCGTATTATAAGCATTTTCTTCGTTCCTTTTTCAGAAAAATTTATATATTTTTCTTCTATATATATTCCTATGACAGCACCGTTCAGAAGTCCTATGATCTGAAAACTGTCTGACTGCATCTCATAAGGATCTGTAAGGAGGTTTCCGGATGCATCATAGGCCAGCGGATAAGTTTTAAGGCTTATGTATAAAATAACTGCTATACTGATGATCAATGTTATCCATATAAACCTGAACCTCCATTTCTCATCATTTAATATAAGAGGAAGGATTTTCAGCGACATAAATAAAGAAATAACTCCGACTGAAGCTCCTGCCAGCACATCCTGAGGCGTATGCACTCCCAGATAATTTCTCGAAAACATGGTAAGAGCGATCATCAAAAGTGAAAACCCTGCGAGTATTTTATTTTTCTTTTTAAGCATCAGAGCAGCTGAACCATACTCTGCCGCTGCCCCCGCACTGTGCCCGCTGGGAAAAGAATAGCCCGTAGCAGTCTTGATCGCTTTTGCATCAGCTATGATCCTTGAATCCCTTACCCATGGTCTGTATATACAGGCTGTCATTTTCAGGCATTCATTTATCAGAGAGCCAAAAGCTGTCGGAAACATAAGCGCTATTCCTGCCTTTTTGTCTACACACCAGTAGATCAAAAATATGATCGCCAGCATATATTTGATTGCAAAATCCGAAATTATATTCATTATAGGAGTTATAAACGTTCCGTATGTATTTCTGAAATCCTGCAGGACAAGTAAATATTCTATATCCATATTTTTTATTTTCCTTTTTATAAAAATTTATCTCTATATCTTCTAGTATAAATAGGCTCTATAAGAGCGTCAAACGAAAAGAATGTGAACCCGGCTCTTTATTTAAGACAATTTTTTCCGATATAACTATTGACATTATGAAAAATTGTGATATATTAATAACAGTAATCATTACTATTATTAATAACCAACAAGCTTAATGCTTGAACTTATGGAGATTTATTTATGGCATTAAAGTTCAGTAAACAGCGGGAGGCTATCAGAAAAACATTAGAGGGACGTACAGATCATCCTACTGCAGATACGATTTATGCGGAGATGAGAAAAGAGTTCCCACGCATCAGTCTCGGTACCGTCTACAGAAACCTTATACTTCTTTCGGATTTAGGAGAGATTCAAAGGCTTAAAGTTGGCGATGGTGTCGATCATTTCGACCCGAATACCGATGAGCATTATCACCTTATATGTGAAAAATGCGGCGCTGTCAGTGATATAATGCTTCATCTCGACCTCGACTCCTTGGCTCAGGAGCAGTCAGACGGAATCATCCATGGACACAAGGCTTATTTCTACGGACTGTGTAAAAACTGTGCGGGAAAAGCCGATTAAGAATTAAAAACTATTTATGGCCTTTGGACAAAGGCGTCCAAGAAAGGAGAAATAATATGAAATTTGTATGTCAGGTTTGCGGTTACGTTCACGAGGGAGATCAGCCACCGGAGGTATGTCCTGTATGTAAGGCACCCGCTTCCAAGTTCACAGCTCAGAGTTAGGATATGGTATGGGCTGCAGAGCATGTAGTAGGTGTTGCAAAGGGTGCTCCGGATGACATCATCGAAGATCTCAGATCCAACTTTACAGGCGAGTGCTCAGAAGTTGGCATGTACC
>JAIKZC010000480.1 GCA_024682575.1 Lachnospiraceae bacterium
ATAAGTTCACCATTAACGACTTCAACTTTTCCAAGCTTATTTAAGAATTCAGTCTTAAACTGAATCTCCTGAGCATCCTGAAAGCCAATAAAGTATACCTGGTCTATAGCATCACGATTGAAGAAAAACATACTGTCTGCACCCGTGATTCCTTCAGGATAAAGGCAACCGCAGTAATCATAAACGGTATCATCTCCTTCTGCAGTAACGATACGGCCTGTGATCATCATAAATCTCTCTGCTCCAATTACACGGATAATTGTTCCAATGGGATACATGTTCTTATACACTATCTTTTCCTCCTTTTTACCTTGGCTCATCGACATGATAAATGCCTTGAACATTAGTTGTTAAATATTATACCATTATATTTTGATTAGATAAATCTAGTCCTGTATTTTTATGTCCGGAATGTCTTTTTATCCTCTTATTTGTATTATTATTTTTACTCAAATTGTTGTTCTTGTCAGCTTTATTCTTAAGATTTTCTGTCGTTTTAGGCAACTTATTCTTTAGCTTATTTTTTGAAACAGTTGTTTTAACCTTTTCTTTATCCGCTTTATCGATCAATGGCTTAACGTGATTATTTTTAATTGAACTGGCAAGTTTTGCTGATAATTCCTCTGCAAATAATTGTGATGGAGTTTTCCCGGATTTACTTTTGACTTTCCCATCAGCTTTAACTTTTGCTTCTTTTACTTCTTTTGCCTTCAATTCAGCATCCTTAAGTTCTTGCTTCTTAAGTTCTTCCTGATTGCGGATTGCTTTTCGTTCTCTGCAGCGCTTTCTCCAGTTTCTGAATCTTTCCCGAGCTTCCGACCAGTCTATAGATATACCGAGTCCTGCTCCAAAGCCCAGTGCCGCACCAATGGAAAATTTAGCCTGAGTTCCTACAATGGTAGCTCCTGCTTCAACACCAACTCCGGCAGCATAACCTTCCATACTTACTCCGATCTTTATACCAAAAATACTAAATCCTCCGGATACGCTGCCTCTTGCTACAGTTGTAAGCGCTCTTGCCTCTGCAACTACACCTAAAGTATCTACATCCTCTCCATCAGCATTTGTGTAAGAGATCAGTCCTGCTCCTATCCTTGCCCTTGCCGAAGCTGACAATAACTGACCTTCAGCATTTCCATATACCGAAGTATTTTTACCGGTTTTATATTCTCCTTTTACTGACCCTTTTACAAGAGATGCCTCTGCCTCTACAGTTGCATGTATCTGGGTATTAAGAATATCGTCACAGCCGGCAAAAAAGAAACCTGCATTAGCTGTTGCCTTTACGTGTCCTACATTTACCTTAGCAGAGAACTTCTTTTTCCCATCTTCTGATTTATATTTAAAAGAAGTCTTTGCAACAGCACCCTGGGCAGCTAAAAGTTCAACTCCCGTTTCATATGCTGACCAATTATAATAATTTTCGTCTTCGTCATCCCCCGACTGTATTAGAGATGCATACCTTCCTGAATCAATACCGGATTCAGGATTGAATTTTTTAGCAACACTGATAGAACCGCTGAATAATTTAAAACTGCTTTTAGTGTTTTCAGTTTCCTTGGTTATTTCAAATAGACTGCCCTCTTTTTTCAATTCATCATCATCAACACGCTGTGTTATCCCAAACTCTGAAAGTGACTTTAATGCAGCCATATTTCTTATATAATTGGCTTCCGGAGTAGTGGCCGGTTTTCCGTTTCCTTCTTTTAAAGATCTGTTTCTTTCTATTTCGGCAACTCGCTCCGCCTCTTTCTCAAGTTCTTCTTTTGTCATCTTGTTCAATGCCTTGCGTCTGTTTTCTGTCATCATGACATTAACCCGACTCTTAAGCATTTTCACTTTGCTGTCCATATAGACTTCAAGAAGTTTAAGTTCCTTTAACTTAATAGAATTCTTAATAAAAGTTTTTTCTTTTATATCAACTGAATTTAAAACCCTGGAAAATAAAGGATTCTTAGTTGATCTGAGTTTTTCCATTTCTACATATGCATCAATGGCTTTTCTTAAGTTAATTCTGTTTTCTTCATAGTTCTTAATAAACTCATTATCATCCTCAAACTCCAAGAGATCATCCCTGTGAAGATCTTTAAAAATCTTCATCTGTTCCTTTAGTCTGTTTTCTGTCCAGCCTTCACTATTAAGCTCAGATATATACTCTGCCTGACTTTCCTTAAAGGATTTGAAGCTATCAACAGATGCAGTACGAAGTTCTTTCAGCTTAGGATCTTCCTCTTGAACATTCTGATCCTGATTATTTGCATTATTATGAATCCTGTTTGATAATGTATCTGCACTAATGCGTGATCCCTTCTGTACCTGTCCTGCTTTCCGGACTCTGATAGGATTATCTCTTATGAATTCTACAGAAGTTTTCCTGATCTTATCAACTGCCTCTAACCTGATCCGCCTGTCACCCGAAGCCTTCCTTACTTTATTTAACGGATCTGCCTCAAGAGCATAATGATCATTTTCTTTCGTGTATTTAATGTACTCTTCAGCTCTTTTTTTAACTTCATTAATAAGATTTAATATTTTTTCCTGCTTTTCACGACTGATCGGATCTTCTTCATCCTTTATTTCAGCCATAAAATCCTCACAGTTTTCAACAGCTTTCTGAAGAGCAGTATGCGGATCAGTATGGTCTCTGCTGCTGATCAATTGATGACCGGCAGCAAACTGTTTACCAAATGTTGTTATGGAATTAAGAAAGGCAATTCGTTTATTTTTATTCATATATTGTTACCACTATACCTTTCTATCCGCCTAAACTAATTATCCTGTTTTTCTGTATCAGTAACTTCTACAAATTTACCGTTCTCAACTTTCAATTCTCCAAGTGAATTTAATTTTGATCTGTAGTCAAGTTCCTGAAAATCCTGAAATCCAATGAAAAGGACTTCTGCTATATCTTCCTGATTAAAAAGATATAGCTCTTCACTTCTCCCCGCACCTTCAGGGAATAAATAAGCCCCATAATCATATATTGTATCATCCTCTGCAGGCGTTAAAATACGGGCACAAATCATTAGAGTTTTTTCACCATTTACGGCGCGAATAACTGATCCTATCGGAAGTAAATCTTTATTCAATTTGAAATCCCTCCTTTATTTAAACATCATAGGCTCTCCTAAGCCCTTTATATTCTTTTTGTGTATCTTAGAATTCCTTCTTTCTACTTTTGACTTATTCTTATCTTTTTCTTTGCCTTTGTCCTTGTCTTTTTCCTTACCTTTTTGAGAATCATTTTTGCTCTTCTGGTCTTTTACAGAACCCTTTTTAATATTCTGCCCGTTTATATTATTGTTGATCTCCTTCTGACTACTCATCTGATTTGATTCTACATTATTTCTCATGCTGCCGGATACAAATTTTACACTTCCTATCGGTTTGAGAGCTCCCAGCACTTGTAATACTTCATTTATTGCCTCTATTTTCTCAGGCTTATGAATCTGCTCTCCGTTACTGTCTTTTACAACTTTCCCTTCTGGCGGCAGATTTTTATTAACGATTATTACTTCAGTATTCTTTACATCGTCTTTCTTTATATCGTCTTTCTTTATATCGTCTTTCTTGTTTTCATTTAACTTTACTGTAGATTCTTTCTTTTTGTCTTCATTTAACTTTACTGTAGATTCTTTCTTTTTGTCTTCGGCTTTCTCAAGCTTTGAACCTCCAAGTTTTGATGACAATTCATCTATAAATTTCTTTTTATCATCAATTTCCTCTGCATCTTTTTTATCGTGAACTATATTTTCATCTTTTTTATCTTCAGCTTCCTTTCCATCCTTTTTCTCTTCAGCTTCTTTTGCAGCTTCAATCAACTTATTTCTGCAGCCAAGACGCCATTCTCTAAACGCCTTTCTAAGCTTTAAAAATGCCTTGGACCAGTCTACAGTAATACTAATTCCTCCTCCAAGTCCCAAAGCTGCACCCAATGAAAAACTAAATCCTTTATCAAATCCAAACGCGAATCCAACTTGTGCTCCAGTTGCTATACTTCCCTCAAGAGATCCACCAATCCTTACTCCGAATATACTGAATCCTCCGGATATCTTTCCAGACGCAACAGTCGCAAGTGCATCGAACCTGGCAGCAGCTCCAAGGGTTTTTTTGTTATTGCCATCTGTACCCACATAATTGATAGCACCAATCCCTGCATATGCACCTGCCTTAACCGCTAGCGCTGTTACTTCCCCCTTCACATCAACTTCATATTTATCTTTAACCCCCATACTGTGTTTAATAACACCTCTTGCTACTGAGGCTTCTGCTTCAAAACCTATTTCTGCTTTTACATCATCCGCTTTTTCTCCGCTTGACCAAGAAAATCCGGCTTTAGCAGTTGTCCTTACATTACCTACGCTTAGATGGCCTTGTGAACTAATATAATTTCCATATTTATCTATATCTTCAGACTTATATTGAAGCTTAAAAACATGAAGTTTACCTTCAAATAACTTTGTCGATGCATCTATAATGCCAACTTTACCTTTATATTTGTCTCCTCTTGGATACATACCTTCATCTTGTCGAATCTTTATTTTATTTGAATTACCCGGAGTCGTACAATGGAGATTAAAAAACTTAAAATTAAACTTTGATTTTTTATCTTTGCTTTCCCATATAGGTTTATTCACCAAATTAGCTTCTCTACGGATTTTTTCTTTATTGCGCCTAAAAACATCATATTTTTTGACATTTTTAATGGTTGCCAGATTTTTTAAATAATCCAGCTCATTCTCCAGATTATCTTTTACCTCTTTTGAATGTACATTCTTCAAAAATTCTCTTTTGTTCTTTATCTCTACTTCTAACTCTTCAGGCGACAATGAATTCAATGCTTCTATTTTACTAGAAAGGAAAGTGTTGGCTGGATTTTGAAAATTTTTTATGCTCGAATCCATATACATGTCAATAACTTTAAGATATTCAACTTCAAATCTGAGTCCTTCATCCCCACCTGTTGTGATTTCATCAAAATCCTTTTCCCCAAGACCTCCCCATTTAAGACTTATGTTGTTTTTCTTTAAATCTTCCATAACCCTTTTAAACATAGGATCATTATCTTTTCTAAGTTTTTTCATATATTCAAAGGCATCAATTGCCTGCTTTATTTTCAGAGCATTATCTGAATAATTTTTCAAAAACTCTTCTTCATTTTTGAAGGTCATTATTTTGACCCTATCAAGGTTACGTATTAATAACATTTGTTCCATAAGTTGCTCATAAGTCCAGCCATTTGTTTTTAATTCATCCCTATACTTTTTATAATCAGTATCAAACTGTTTTCTGGCATTATTAGAATCCGTAGTATTTTTTTCAATTAGTTTTTGCAGATTTTTTTCTGCTTCTGTTAAAGGTGGTCTATTTTTCCCATAATCCCTAAGCTCTATAGTAT
>JAIKZC010000493.1 GCA_024682575.1 Lachnospiraceae bacterium
ATTCTTCCTTAAGCTTGAGTTTTGCAAGCAAGGCAAGGAATGGCTCCTCTAAAATATTCTCTATAAATATAAGCACAAAATAATACATTCCATAGAATATATAAGTCCATCTCGGTCCATGCCAGATACCGGTAGAAAGCCATACAAGGAAAAGCGCGATCGTCGGAGCCGTAAAGTGTGCCACTCCCTGACCGGCTACAGCCTTGACCTTCTTGGTAAACTTCATTATCGGCTTTGCCAATGACACGGGTTAAAAGATATAATCCCTGAAGAATGTACCAAGTGTTATGTGCCATCTGTGCCAGAAATCCGAAGCATTCTTTGCGAAGAAAGGCTGGGTAAAATTTTCCGCCATTCTAACCCCAAAAAGCCTCGCACTTCCTATTACAATATCAATGGATCCCGAAAAATCCATATATTCCTGAATAGTAAATGCGAAAGCTGCATATAGCGCAACTCCTCCGTCCGTATAAGTACCTTCGTAAAGTGCGCTTATAGATGGCGCAAGCTGATCGGCAATGACCAGTTTCTTAAAAAGTCCCCAGAGAATCCTCTGATAACCCTCCGCAAGGTCCTGATATTTAATATCATTTCCTGCAAAAAGAGCCTTTGAATCCTCTCCATATCTGGTAATTGGTCCCTCAACTATCTTCGGGAAAAATGAAAGATAAAGTGCAATATTAAAGAGACTTTCATCTGCCTTTATATCTTCTCTCGAAATATCAGTCAGATAAGATATCGCCATGAGCGTATAGTAGGATATTCCAAGCGGTGCAGCAAGATTAAGCATTTTCCAATTGACGGGATGTCTGAAAAGCTCTGAAACCCTTACAATATTAAGACCTATAAAATCAAGATACTTAAATCCTACGAGCACCAGCAGCAATAAAACAATTCCGGTCACAAGCGTCTTCATCCGCTTTTTTGCCCGCTCTTTTCTCTTAATGGTCTTATCCTTATTTATTTTTTCAATAAGAAGTCCCATCTTCCAGGTAAAAACAGATTCCGCGATATTTATGAGCAGGAGCCATTTACTGAGTGATGCAAAAAATATCCAACTGGCTCCCAATAATACAAACTTCCTTTTCTGCTGCGGCACCAGCTGATAAATAAGAACCGTAAGCGGAAGAAAAAGTGCAAAATACATCCATACTGAATATGACAGATCTCCCCACCAACGGCTCAAATCATTCATAATTTCAGCATCAAACATCAATAAATCCCTGCCTCTCTATAACTGTTATTCCAATCTTCATACTTTGAGTCTCCCCTGTGATCATCCATGGAATAGTTTTCCATGATATATTTTCCAAGATAATTGCTGACCTTCTTCGAACCCTCGAAACTCATATGATCTCCCCCATCCATGGTGTCGAGATTCCAGTCAAATCCAATATCTTCTTTATTCAGATCAATATACGGAACTGAATTTTCACGAGCCCATTCAGCAACTGCATCATGTCTTGCATTATTCCAGCCAACGGGCCTCGGTACACTTATTAATAGAAAATCCGTATTGTTTTCTTTTGTAAAAGCATAGAGTTCATTCAAATACTTCAGTGACTCTCTGCTCATATTTTCCTTTGAAGGACCCCTGTCCATATAATCCGGATCATTATCATAGGGAATTACAGAATCTGAGTATTCAAATCCCTTTAATCTCTTATGTTCATTGGCCGTTGGCTTTTCCGGAGAAAAATCAGGAAGCCAGGTTTTATAAAAGACATGATAATGTAATATCGGAAACGTATTTTCAATAAAATTCGTAGGAATTGCATACTTATCTTTGTGCGGTACAGAGTCAGTAAAGAGCGAGTTTGTCTCAAGCACTACAAGGCGCGGCGCATGATCATCGAAACTTGTCTCTACCATCGAAACGGCATCGCAAAGTCTAAGCGCACTGTCACTCAGATCATATGATGTAAATCCATAGTCAGTAAATATCTGCAAAGGAGATATTGATCTGTATACAACGCTGTCTCCCGAAAAAACAACATCAATATCCGTTTTTTCATCCTTAAGGTCAATATGCTTTCTGTTTGTCTTTGATATATCATAAACTTCGCCGTACCTAGGCTTTACAGCCAAAGATGCGGCGATCATCAAAACAGCCAGTATTGCAAAGAACGCTGTTGCTTTTATTAAATTTATATTCAGCTTATTTTTCAAATCACCCATAGTCATTCATTATAGCTAAAAAAACACATGTTGTCTATAAAACTCTTTTCAAATCTTTCAATCTCTGAAAGCTCTGCAACTACGCATATAGAGAGGATTTTTTTAATATCCTCATCTGTCTTTCCGGGATTTCTGATATATCTTAAAGCGCCCTTAAGCGAGCTGTTTCCGACAGTCAGGGTCTTTGCCTTCAGCTGACGAGGGATAAGTGAGATTTCTGCCGCATCTTCAATTTTTAAATATTCTGCAAAACTGCCGGCCATATATAAAGAAGATATCTCATCAAAAGAAATCCCCGCCTCAGAGATTATAGTCTCAAATCCTGCTGCAGCTGCAGCCTTGGCCAGCATCAGATTGTGAATATCCTCCTGGCTTATCTTTATGCGTCTTAAATCGGTTTCTGCCAGGGTAAATCCGCCTTTAATATACTCATCTTTAAGACTCCCGTTTTCTAAGATAATTCCGGTTCTGAACATTTCCGCTATCGCCGATATGATACCTGTTCCACATATTCCCCTAGGAAGAGAATCAGCAATGGTTTTTATTCTGACCCTGCCGCTTTTTTTATCAATCCTGACATCTGATATGGCTCCTTCAACCCCGGCCATTCCCATTGATATATTACCGCCCTCAAACGCAGGTCCTGCCGCCGCACTTGCCAGATATATCCTCTTCCTGTTTCCTACAGCCATCTCAGCATTTGTTCCAAGATCTATTAATCCGATTTTTTCGTCTTTTTCATGAATTTTGAGAGCATATATTCCGGATATGATATCGCCGCCTATAAATGCCGATAATCCCGGAATTATGATAACTTTGGTATCAAAAGATCCTACTCTGCCAAATACCTCAGCAAATTTAAGGGGCGCGAATTCAAGCCTTTCAGCTTTAAAAGGTGATGATGCCATTCCCGAAAGATCAAGTCCCATAAGGAGATGGATCATAGTTGTATTGGCAGATATCACAATTTCTTTAAGAGCTCCTTCTTTTACTGAAAGATTAAAGAGCATCTTCCTTAAAAGGTCAATAATATCCTTCTGTACAGCTGCCCGAAGACTTGCCGCCCTTCCTCCGACAGCAGCATCGATCCTCGAGATCACATCCCCGCCAAAAGCTTTCTGATGATTCATACAGGATTCTCTTGCGACAGACTGCATATTTCGTAAACACAGCAGCTCTGCCGATATGGTGGTTGTTCCTATATCAATCGCAGCCGCAAAAATATCCCCTTCTCTTATATCACTGTCAGAAACCGCTGACATATCGTGCTCATTAATATATTTTTCATCTCCGCCAATGAGCTCTACCTCTGCATCCCCTTCAACAAAAGTCCTGCAGGCCAGACTTTCTTTTCCATTAAACTTAAGCCTGCATTTTCCGCACCTTCCGTTTCCTCCGCAGGGAGAATCTATTTCTATCTGATTATCTCTTAAAATTTCAAGAAGATTATCCCCTTTTTCGGCGTCTATCATCTTAACTCCGGATTTTCGGATTATCTTAAGCTTAAACGGCATTCCTTAATCTCCTCCCGATGATCTGTAACTGCAATCTTTTTTATCACATTCGGCACAATTATGATATATTTTCATAACAGACGGATCCTTTACCGTCGGCATAACCGCAGCATATGTCTTAACAGGTGACATCATATAACTTTCCGTTACCCTGACTCCCAGATTATTCTCTGCCTTTAGTACAGATGCAATGACCTTCTGCATTTTTCCTTCTATCATATCAGGAGCATCATAAAGACCTTCTATTCCGAAATCATTGTCTCTTGCATACTTTTCAATTTCATGCAAGACAATTTTTTCGCAAGAAAAAAGGCAGTTGTCGGCAATACCATCGACAATCATGCCCTTAACAAATTCACCCCTTGACATATATTTGTCTGAAAGTTCTGTTACAGCCCCTCCGACTGTAATACAAAAGAAGAAAAGATCTCTTCCGTAAAAACGCATCGATTTGGGAAAATCCTCAGGTATCCTGCCAAAACTCACCGCCGCTGCCGGATCAAGCCTCTCAAAGGTTTCTCTTTTCACTTCCCTGAATGCATTTTCAAACTCCCTATATGAGGGATCTGATTTCTGACACCCGATTGAGCGGAGAATTATCTCTTCTCCGCTCACCACCGGTTTCATATGAAAAATTTTCATAATTCTCTTAAAACTTCCACTGCATTATTTTCAATCAATACTTCACTGTTTTCAACAAGATACTGCTTAGCAGCTGCCTTAAGCGTTACAACATCTCCAAAATCATAAGCGAGTGTTCTGATTCCTTCATAAATCCTGTCCGGCATAACATCATGCTGAATCATAAGATAGAAAGCCTCATCCTCACTGAACTTATAAAGTGTACTGTTGATCCTGCTTACAGAAGAACAGTTCTTTGCATATATCCTGCCTTCTTCGAGTTTCTCAAATCGTACAACGAAGGATTTCTTCATTGCTGCTTTGAGTTCTGCAATAATACTCTGATTCTGCTCCTGGGCATCAAGTTCTGCCCTAAGCTGCCTGATCTCACTCAATGCTTCCGTCGAGCCTTCTCCGCCATTTTTAAGCTGCTCTTCCATCATATCAAGTAATTCTCTCTTCATAGCCAAAGGAAGCTCGGGCATACTGTCTTTCTGCGCTTTAACCTCTTCTGCGATTCTGCTCTTAAGAGACTGCGCCTTCTCGGGATCACCGCCTGTTACATGCTCAAGTGCCTCTTCCAAATTTGCCTCGTGGAAAACTATTGATATGCTTCTGTCTTCAAGTACACTGATCTGCGCTGAAGCCATGTGGATTCCATTTCCATGTTCTATTCCAAGCTTAAGCGCTGCCCTATCCATGAGCTGGCGAAAAAATCTTTTTGTCTCGTCAGTCTTTGCCATAATATCATCAAGATTAAGACCGTTGTCAAAAAGCTCCTGCTCGCTCATGACGCACCTGATATCCGTATCACTCAGTCTGGTAAATTTCATATAGAATCCCTTCTACAAGCTGTCATATTCATGAGCTGATTTAAACTATTAAACAGTAACCAATAAAGCTGCCATCCAACCGATACAGACATTGTGATAAGATATTCATCCCTGATTCGAATCACAATGTTCGCCGCATACCAAATTATTTCCTCTCTAAAATCCAATACATTTTTGCGGCGATAAATTAACTGAATACGGTCAAATCAACCATCTAATAAATCGCACAAAATCAATACTTATGAGCTTTTTTTACTGATTTAAGTATAACATAGAGCATTAAAATAAAACAACTTGTACAATGTTCTATGTTCAGTCCATTAGCCGTTTTCGGGACATTTTTTATAACTTTTAATTTTTAATACATGCTTTCTTTAGAATTTTCATTATTTTGTCGTAATTTTCAGGTCGATGAGGGAAATCACAGTCTATACAATTCTTGATCCTTCCGTTTTCCTTTTCGATAAATGTATGCTTTCCAGGACATTTTTCCAGAAAATACAAAGGACAATAACAGAAAAGACAGTTAAAATCTCCCTCTAATTTATGGCAGGGAAAATACTCACATTCCCTGTTTTCAAAGAATCTGCTTCCGTTCTGCAAACTGTGCTCCTCCCGCTGCGTGTCTCTTGCACTTGCGGATAAAATTATCTGCATAGGTTGCACATGATGAATAATAAAGATGCGGCCAGCCCCACCAGTTATTATCTCCTACATATACGCAGTCCCAGGTCTTTCCTCTTATAGGCTTATAAGCTATGCAGTCTTCTCCGTTCTCATTACAGGTATAATAATGGAACTCATGACCTCTGATCGCCTTGCCGTTTCCAAGGAATGACGTACTCTTCTCTGTAACACTCATATATCCAAATCGTACAAGCTTACCGCTGTTATAAAACTTGGTATTGACAGCGCCTACCATCGGATATGTATTTCCGTCCTGAGCCTCAATGCTGGATCCAAGGTACATAAAACCTCCGCACTCCGCTATCGAAGGCATTCCGGAATTTATAGCATCCAGAATAGACTGGCGCATAGACACATTTTCACTCAGTTCCTTCGCATAAATTTCAGGATAGCCGCCATATAATAAAATCCCGTGAACATCATCGGGCAGCTTAGCATCATGAACAGGTGAGAAGGGTATCAGATTCGCACCAAAATCCCTCAGGATATCCAGATTATCTTCATAATAGAATCTGAAAACCTCATCCGCAGCAATTGCGATATTTACAGGAGGTTCCTGACTGATACGATGTCTTAACGTCTCCCATTCAACATCATCGGCTGTATCAGCTATCTCAAGGATCTTAGTAAAATCAACCGTCTGTCTGAATCTTGCAGCAGCAAGTTCAAGCGTTACATTAAGATTATTAATTTCATCCGGCATTATCAGACCTAAATGTCTGGAATCAAACTTAAGGTCTTTATTGAAAGGAATATATCCTATTACAGGTATATTTAGTTCTCTTTCAATATGCTTTGAAACATGTTCGTAGCTTCCTATATTTATCCCGTTCAGGATGATCGCCGAAATAAGCCTGTCCCTGTCATAATCAAGGAAACCTCGTATCTGTGCTGTAAGAGACATTCCTCCCATGCCCTTTACATCACATACCATTATTATCGGACAATGAAGTGCCCTCGCAACATCATAGGCTGAAGCCTTTTCACTCGTTCCGCCTATGCCGTCATAAAGACCCATGGCTCCTTCAATAACTGAAATATCACTTTTGGACGCATTCTCCATAAAAAGCTTTCTGGTCTTCTTTACATCTGTAAAGAAAGTATCAAGATTTTTTGATGGAATACCTAAAACCCTTTTATGAAACATCGGATCTATATAATCCGGTCCGCATTTAAAAGATGAGATTCTCAGTTTTTCACGCAAAAGTGATTTGAGAACAAGACATGTGATCAATGTCTTTCCTGAGCCGCTCCTCGGTGCAGCAATCATAACTCTTGGAAAATGCATTTTTATCCCCCTTTATCAAATATTATATTTTAAATGAAATTATATACACTGGATTTAGACTCTTTAAGATATGATGATCACCTGCTTTCACAGAACGTGTCACCTGAATCATAGCCATATCCTCATCCTCATGAGGAAGAGCCTTCAGCGTGGCGTTAATTTCTCCTACTGTTTCAATCGTAACACAGTTTAGCACTATTTGTATGTGTTTTTCTAAGTGCATTATGAATTTCAGTATATTTCTTAAATTTCCGCCGCTTCCGCCTATAAAAACCGCATCCGGTGCTTCAAGTCCTTCAAGAACTTCCGGCGCTTCACCCTCGATCACCGAAACATTTGAAAGGTTT
This sequence comes from Lachnospiraceae bacterium, assembly GCA_024682575.1. GTDB lineage: Bacteria > Bacillota > Clostridia > Lachnospirales > Lachnospiraceae > NK4A144. Next base: position 7,469 of record JAIKZC010000493.1, read on the forward strand.
GCCTTCCTGATATTTTCATTAATGAGATCTATTGCGTCCGGATTTCTCTCTATTGCATAGACCTTTATATCCGGGCTCAAAAGCGCTGATTCTATCGTGACCGAACCTGTTCCGGCTCCGATATCCCATACCACGGAATCTGACTTAAGCTTCATCCTGCAGATTGACATGATACGGATTTCTTCCTTTGTCATGGGCACATCCCCCCTGACAAAAGCATCATCCTTAATACCCGGTGTCAGTCTCCTGCCTGCACAGGCTTTGTTTTCTATAAAACAGCAGCATATGCCTTTTTCAGAGATTCCTCCGGCCTCCGATGCCTCAAAGCTTATGATCTTTTCAGCTTCGGAGCCCATATTGATACCCGCCGTGATCTTTGTGAAGATCAGCCCCGCATCAAGAAGCTCCTCAGCAATTGTCTTAAGCTCTGATGCATCGTTTAAGAGAAGAAAAACTTTTTTATGTTCTCTTACCGCTGCCGTAACATCTGCTTTTCTGCCATGAATGCTTAAAATATGAGCATCCTGCCAACTGATTCCACTCTTCGCCGAAAGAGCAGATATGCTTGATATTCCGGGATAGATTTCAAACTCCATACCTCTTTTTTTGAGTTCTGCAGCGGTTTTCTCTGCTCCGCTGTAAAAACCGCTATCCCCCGAAAATACTACTGCTATTGTGGATCTGTATCCTTGAGCAGCTCTTTCTGATCTTGCATTATCCTCAATGATATCCGCAATTTTTAACGGATCATATTCTGTATAAATCTTCCTGTCGCTCCGTTCATTACCAAATAAAATCGGATTTATGATCCTTGAAGAAGATGCAATGATCGTATCAGCTTCCTTTAACAGTCTCTGCGTCTCTTCACTGATAAGATTTCTGCTGCCCATCCCTATTCCTGCAAGGACTATCCTTCGCTCGATCTTTTTTTCTTCTTTTTTTAATTCATATTTATCTTTAAGGAAGTTAAAAATCTCATCTTCCGTCAGTGACCCCGCTTCATCAGGTCTCCTTATCACAAGAGATGTCATTCCGCATTCCCTTGCAGCCCCGATCTTTTCTTCAAAACCACCTGTTTTCCCACTGTCTTTTGTCACAAGTATCCTGCAGTTAAATTCCCTCATCAATGCCCTATTTAATTCTTTAGAAAAAACGCCCTGCATAGCCAGGATATGTGAATTTTCAATTCCGGATTCTTTTGCCTTTTTTATGGACTCTTCCGTAGGAATGACCCTTAAATATATTCTCTTCTTATCATCAATATTAGAAGTGAAAATATCCAGGGTTTTAGAACCTGTTGCAAGAAAGATATTTCCTTCAGTCTTTTTTAAGAAAGCTGCGCAGTCCTCAAAATTTTCAAAATA
>JAIKZC010000185.1 GCA_024682575.1 Lachnospiraceae bacterium
TCGCTCATTCCGTAACGTGTAACCATATTCTTTGCAAGACTTGTTGCTTTTTCAATATCATTTGCAGCGCCTGTTGTTACTGTGTCAAAGACAATTTCTTCAGCAGCACGTCCACCTACCAGGGAAACGATCATATCATGAAGCTCATCCTTGCTCTCCAGATATTTTTCTTCCTCAGGCACATTCATTACATATCCTAACGCACCCATTGTTCTCGGAATGATAGTGATCTTCTGTATAGGCTCACTGTTTTTCTGAAGGGCAGACACAAGCGCGTGTCCTATCTCATGATAAGATACTATCTTTCTTTCCTTCTGGCTCATTATCCTGTCTTTCTTCTCTTTACCGACAAGAACTACTTCAACTGCATCCAGAAGATCCTTCTGATTAACAAACTCTCTGTTTGCCTTTACAGCATTGATCGCAGCTTCATTGACCATATTTGCAAGATCTGAACCTACTGCACCGCTGGTTGCAAGAGCTACTGCATCAAAATCAACGCTCTCATCCATCTTGACATCTTTGGCATGAACTTTAAGTGTCTCAACTCTTCCCTTAAGATCCGGTTTATCAACTATTATACGTCTGTCAAAACGTCCCGGTCTCAGAAGGGCCTTATCAAGAGTTTCAGGTCTGTTTGTAGCTCCAAGGATAAGAATACCCTTAGAAGAATCAAAACCATCCATTTCTGCAAGAAGCTGGTTTAAGGTCTGCTCTCTCTCGTCATTTCCTCCACCATATCTTGAATCTCTTGATTTACCTATCGCATCAATCTCATCAATAAAGATGATACATGGCGCATTCTTATCAGCCTCTCTGAAGAGGTCTCTTACTCTTGATGCTCCGACACCTACAAACATCTCTACGAAATCAGAACCGGCAAGTGAGAAGAAGGGAACATGTGCCTCTCCGGCAACTGCCTTTGCAAGAAGTGTCTTACCTGTTCCGGGAGGTCCTACAAGAAGAGCACCCTTCGGAAGTCTTGCACCGATCTTTACATATTTTCCGGGATTATGCAGGAAATCAACAACTTCCTGCAGCGATTCCTTAGCTTCATCCTGTCCGGCAACGTCCTTAAAAGTAACACCGGTTTCTTTCTGTACGTATACTTTTGCATTACTCTTTCCGACGCCCATTATTCCGCCTGAGCCGCCGCCCATACGTCTTGTAGCAAGATGAAGAATTATAAATACTACAATTATCGGAAGTATGTAATTTAAGAATATCAAGAGAAGTGTCGCAGAAATGTCCGGTACTTCTCCCTTGAAATTGACTCCTGCAGCCTTTAATCTCTCTACAAGGTTAATATCGTTTATAACACCTGTATAATAAGTTTTTCTCAGAGGCGATATTCCAATCCCTCCAATACTCTGTTCTGAACCTGAGCTTTTGGGATAAATTATGATCCTGTCACTGTCGATCTCAACCTCATCGACTAATCCCTCCTCAACCATATTCAAAAACTGGCTGTAGCTGATCTCCTCAGTTGTTGAGCTTGTTACCACTGAGCTTAGCAAATTCATGCAAAGCAGTGTCACAATAGTGGCGATTATCATAATAACAAGCGTCTGACGGTTCTTCGGACTTTTTCCGTTGTTGTTATTATTATTTCCATTATTTTTTTCGTTCAATATCCTTAACCTGCCTTTTTATCTATAATTAAAAGCGTGTATCTCCTACAGATACACGCTTTTAATTATAAGATAGATTGTATAAAAAGTAAATTATTTTATTATTTTATAAGAATTATCAACTCAATATAAACTATTATGACTCATATCCGTTCGGATTATTCTTCTGGAAATTCCATGAATCGCGGCACATATCCTCAACCCCGAGCTCTGCTTTCCAGCCAAGTTCCTTCTCTGCCTTTTCCGGTGAGCAATAGCATGTTGCAATATCTCCGGCACGTCTTGGCTTAATGCTATAAGGAATTTTAATGTCATTAACCTTTTCAAAGGTCTTTACAAGATCAAGTACAGAATAGCCATGTCCGGTTCCAAGATTGCATATAAAGCATCCGGGAGCTGTTCTGAGCTTGTCGATAGCCTTAACATGAGCCTTTGCAAGATCAACTACGTGAAGATAATCTCTTACACCTGTTCCATCCGGAGTATCATAATCATCGCCAAATACTCCAAGCTCAGGAAGCTTACCTACTGCAACCTGTGTAATATAAGGCATGAGATTATTAGGTCTGCCGTTCGGGTTCTCACCTATCCTTCCGGATTTATGGGCACCTATCGGATTGAAGTAACGAAGAATCACCATATTCCAGCTCGGATCGGCCTTCTGCATATCGATAAGGATCTGCTCAAGCATCCATTTTGTCCATCCATACGGATTTGTACATGTTCCCTTCGGGCATTCCTCTGTAATCGGGATTACTGCAGGATCACCGTAAACTGTAGCTGATGAAGAGAATACAAAGTTCTTAGCTCCGTGCTTTCTCATTACATCAAGAAGTGTAAGTGTTCCTCCGATATTGTTGTTATAATATTCCCAGGGCTTTTCAACGGATTCACCTACAGCCTTAAGTGAAGCAAAATTAATAACTTCCTGGATATCATTTTCTGAAAAGATCTTTTCAAGATCCTCTCTGGAACTTATATCTGCATTATAGCTCTTTACTTTTTTGCCTGTAAGCTCTTCAACTCTTTTAAGTGCTTCCGGTGATGAATTAGAGTAATTATCCATTACAATTGCATCATATCCGCCATTTAAAAGCTCTACCAAAGTATGTGAACCGATATATCCGGCTCCACCGGTTAAAAGTATTGCCATTTTCATGTCCTCCTTATAAACCTTTTGATCTATCCAAAAGCCCTGTGTTTTCTTATCGCGTGAAATTCATAGGAAATGCGGATCCCTGCGATCAACACTCAAAAGATATCAGTTTCAGTCCCAAAGATTTCTCGGATATACTCCTGCATCTTTAAGCTTTTCGATTTCTTCTCTTACCTTTGCCTTATCTTCTTTATATGTTACGCCGAACCAGCGGTCTGCCGATTCGAGAACCTTTGCACTTGCCTTATCCTTCTTTATAAGAGAATCAACGACTGAAGGAAGATAACATTCAGCCTTAAGCGGATTTGGAGCCTCAGGAAGTTTGGTAAGAAAGTCCTTAAAAGCCTCTTCAAGTTCCGGAAGAATAGATTTTCCAAATCCCCAGAAATTCATTGAAACCGCTTCATTTCCACTGAGTGCTGTCCAGCTATTTCCACCATCTTCCGTGAATTTTGCCTTATCTCCATCCTTTTCTATCTGAGTACGTTCAACGACATCCGAAAGACATCCGTCCTCAGAAACACTGCAGATACCTCTTGAAACATAACCGTTTTCTGTCAGTGTGTTTTTAAGGATAAAGCCTACCATTGCATAGCGGTATTTTTCATCATCCTCAGTATTTTTAAGGAAATCCGCCATTTTTACATATGCTTCTCTTCCATAAAAATCATCTGCATTGATCACTGCAAAACTTCCATCGATCAGATCTTTTGCGGCCAGTACTGCCTGTGCCGTACCCCAGGGTTTTTCCCTTCCCTCCGGAACCGAAAAGCCCTCCGGAAGATTTTCCAGTTTCTGATAAGCAAAAGCTGTCTCAACTTTTCCGTTAAGTCTCTTCACTACGCTTTCCTCGAAGGCCTCTCTTGTTTCTTCTTTTATAACAAAAATAACCTTGCCGAATCCTGCCTTTTGTGAATCGAATATGGAAAAATCGATTATTTTATCTCCTTCTGCATCAACCGGATCGATCTGTTTAAGACCACCGTAACGTGATCCCATTCCTGCTGCCATTATAACAAGTGTTGGTTTTTCCTGAATCATATTATAACCGTCCTTTTCCCCTTATGTAATAACCTATTGTTGCCAGCGTATGTACTTTTGTTGTATTTATGATCAAAAGCCCTGGTAAAGTACTGTAGTCGTCGTACCTACAAATATAGCATATAGTATTATCCCCAGCTCTAGAGACATCAACAGAAGCTTTCCCCAAAGCGGTAATTTTTCAAAAAAACTCTTAAACATTATTTAATATTCCCCATTAACATACCAATAACATCATATCCTACAAAGCTGAATGAAATACACACATAAGCGCAGGTCCAAATATGTTCGAATATTATGACTCCGCGTTTTTTTTCATATTCTTTGAATCCCTTTTTGCCATATTTTTTCTTAAGTCCGTTGGTATAGAGTGAAGAGATCACCACTCCAAGTCCCTCGAGAAGGCCATATACCACGTAGTTCAGATTGGTTCCGTGCCAGATTCCGGCTATCAGGAAGGTTGCAAAAAGTGCTATACATTGTGCCTCAAAAAGCTTTTTCTTAAAAGCACCGCTCAAAAGCATTTTAATTATCGGGCTGTATATATAGTCTCTTATCCATTCTGACAGTGAAATATGATGCCTGTTCCAGAATTCCACCATTGTTCTCGCCATATAAGGTCTGTCGAAGTTTTCTTTCAAGGTCATACCTGAAAGCTTAGCGCCTCCAACCACTATATCGCAATAACCCACGAAATTAAAATAAATAAACAGAGCATTGAATATCGAGAAAATAAAGTAAATGATCACAGCCTTCGCCAGATTTCCGGCTTTCGGCACTCTGTCAAACCAGTAAGCACCCCATCCGGACATAAGGGCTGAGATAACATATACCTCAATATATCCTGTAAGGATTCTCTGGAAGGTCATCAGCATATCGTTTTCTTCAAGTTTAGGTCTGTCTTCACGGTAAAAATCCTGTATGAATTCCTCATAGCGCATTATCGGACCTGCCATTATCGTATAAAAAGAAAGAAGATAATTTAGATAATCCGCAAGACTTATCTTTGTATTTGTCTCCTGAAGATAGGAATACTGCATTGTAAAATCAACTTCCCTGAAGAGGAGATAAGAAAGTCCCAGGAATTTAAGTACAGGCGAATAAGGCATATATCTGAATATAACTATCCATTCATAATGCATCAGATAGAGAAACACAAGGAGCATAAGAATGTAAAATATTTTCCTTGCGACTGCACTCTTCTTTCCATTACCGGCTATAAGCGGTGCGGCAAAATACGGGATGAGTATCCATGCCGCAGCTATTGCTGCCGCTGTTATGTCACTAAAGGTCAAACCGAAAACAGCTATATTTACAATTAAAAATGCCTCTCTTCTGTAATTTCCTATATTACGGAGAATAAGAGGCACTAAAATAAGGAGAATGGCAAATAAAAGCCCTCCTATACTAAATTCAAGCATTAGTCTTCTTTCTATCTATAAGCTTTATGAACTCACCAACATTTTTAAGCTTCATTACCTCAACAGTTGAGAATTTGCAGGCAAATTCTTCTTCAACTGCAACTATCAGCTGTACATGAGTAAGGCTGTCCCAGTCCTCTATATCGTCGGCTGTTGTCTCATCGTTTATTCTGATCTCATCATCTTCGAAAACTTCCTGCATAACCTTTTCTAATCTACTCTTTGTATCCATAATTTTTCCTCCGGCTTTTTATTTATGTCATATTCGTAAAGAACTCTTTCATCATTCTCTATAGGTGTAAAGCCTAATTTTGCATAAAATCCGTCAACCATACTGTTTTTCTTGCTTCGGATATACTCACCGACAATTCTTCTGCAGCCCATCTTTTTAGCCTGCTCAATAACGCTCTCAAAAGCAAAATTCTCAACAGAGCGTTTAAGCACACGGCAGGACATGCACCAGTTATCTATAAAGCAGTCGTCTTCATTCAGGCCTTCGACTTCACTGCCTTTTTTCAATATAATACATGAAATGATCCCGTATTGCGAAAATTTATCGCTGAGTGAAACATAAAGACATGCTGAATTTCCGTCTTTAAGCATTTCCTCTATCTCACTTTCGGAATATCTCTGCGTTCTTAAGTTAAACTGATTTGACTTGTTGGTAAGCTGGGCAAATCTTTCTATTTCATCCGGACCTACAAGACCGCATTTGCCCTTCATTTCCAATGCCTTCAGATATTCGTCGTAATCAACAAATGAAGACATCATCTCTTCACGTCTGGCATTCTGGATATAGGAATCAGAACGTTCCCTGTCCTCTTTTGTGACAGCAGCCCATTCAAAAGGATCTGCGCTGTCCAGAGCCCTTACATAATTTTCAGGTTCATCCGGAACATCTATGACTGTCACCTCAGGACAGAACTTCCTGATTATCTCACGTTCTGCAGGGTTATCATCAAAAAATACCAGAGTATCGATTCCGATATTCAGGCTCTTGGCAATATAGCTCATATTTGAAGCCTTGTCATTCCAGTTCGCAACAAAGCAGGCTATATCATCAAGTTTCAATATCATATCCGGATTTTTAAGGAACGGTTCTTTTGCTATATTCTCATCATTTTTAGAATTAACTGCAAGTATTACACCACGCTTTTTCAACTCAAGACAGTAGCTCTGGAAATGTCTGTATGCCTCTCCCAATGGATTATGCGGATCGATCTCTATACCCATTGCACCATCATCACCGACAACACCGCCCCAAAGCGTATTATCAAGGTCAAGTACCAGGCATTTATTTGTATGACCACTCACTGCCTTGATCATTCTTGTCATCTCTGCGGCAACAGGTCCCATATAATCCATATTAAAGCCCTGTTTTGTAAGGAAATAGCTGCTCTCATCAAACCAGTTCTTCTTTCCGTAATATGATGAAAAATACTCCATATCAACTATATGTACGTTTGCCGGATGTTCTTCCGTCATGGTCATATTGAGTTTACGCATAAGTGACAATGAAGAATCCGGATAGGCTGCCTCCAGCGCGCCAAGAGGTCTGGCTGTTCTGATGGCATAATTTGTCTGAAGTACTGTAACTCCGGATATTTTATCCAAATGACTCCAGAGATTTTTTAACACAGACATCTCTCGCTCAAGATCCTCTGTCGTTTCCATATGAAGATCATTATAGCGTGTCATAATAATGACTATTTCCGGCTTAAATTTATAGAGTTCTGAATTATCATCCAAAACATCCATATTGATCCCGCCGTACTCACCTTCATAAATATCTGCATATATTCCTGCTCTGTCCAGGAAAAGGTTTAAAACCCTGACAAAATGCTGTATTGAATGGCTTCCGACTACCGCAACCCTAAGAGCTTTTCCACTCCTGTCTGCGATTGCGTTTTCCTCCGGATGTCTCATTAAGGCATTTGCCATTTTGAGCAGTTTCGATATGGATTCTTCCGGATTGAGCTCAGTTTTTTTCCTGCCTATAACACTCACTTTTTTCACCTCTCCGTCGATGATCATCCGTCGATCTCGTCGATTATTTTATTAAGATCATGATCCAGCTTTAATGTATATCTGATAGAAGCATCATAAGATAAATGTGCTCCGTCAATAAATTCCGTTTCCTTATAGTTTCCTCTATAATCAAGATATTTTATCCTGTGCTCCTTGAGAAATGGCTTAAGGACTTTTTTTACGCAGGTATTATATTCCTTACCGTTTTTTGTTTTTTTAAGACCCGGTGCCATAGGTGAAAATTCCACCACAAGATTTGTATCATTGTCGAGTCTCAGTATCTGTGACTCGATCAGGTCTATCCTTTCATCTGTGACAGCAAAAGATTCCGCTACAGATTCATGATTAAAATAATTATTTCTATAGTTAGCAGGTCCGATACCTGCATCCATCTCCGTCTTATTAAAATATGAGGTTACAATTTCTGCTACATTCTGAATGCGCATAAGATCCACATTCATAGCATAAACAGGTGCGAGGAGCCAGGTGTTTTTTTTCACAGAAAAATCATCTTCTACCCTGTATTTTCCCCATTTATCAATAGTTGCCTCTGCAATCGTCAGATTATCGGCATTTCTGAATGTCGAATATGAAACTTCAAGTTTTACTATATCCTTGTCAGTATATTCATATTCCGTGCGGATCAGATTATCCAAAACAAGATTTGTTCTCCAGGATCCTGAACCGCTGGCAAAAACGTACATATCATAACTGTCTCTCAGGCGTTCCTTCTGCTTTTCAGCATCAAATTCCATGGCCGTGAGAGATGACCCTATTGCTATGATATTTCCCGTATCGTTTTTACTGTGGGTAAGCATCTGCAATGAATGAATAAATCCCTCATCTACTACATGAAGACCATCCGTATACCACGGAGAAATATAACCCTTATAGTCTTTTTTATAATATTCGTAATAATGATCGTCACATACCTCTGTAAAAGCTTCCGAAGCTATCCCCGCGAAATGAAGCAGGATTCCGGACACTACTATTATGGCAATGACATAAATTATATATTTTCTATTTTTCATACGGGCTTAATTTTACCACTTGCTTGCAAATCAGTAAACCTTATCTTTCATTCCTCATTTTTAAGTCTGAATCTCAATTCCTTAAAGAAACTGCTCAGCATTTCCGAGCACTCATCTGCAAGCACCCCGCTTTCAATCTCAACCTGATGGTTAAATGACGGTTCCTGCAGCAGATTCAGTATACTTCCGGCACAGCCTGATTTCGGCGACATTGCTGCGATCACGCATCTCTTCATTCTGGACTGAACGATCGCGCCGGCACACATCGGACACGGTTCTAAGGTAATATAGATAGTGCAGTCTTCAAGCCGCCAGTCTCCCAGCTTTTTCGTTGCCTTTTTTATTGCAGCTATTTCCGCATGTGCAAGTGTCGAATGATCAGTCTTTCGTCTGTTATATCCTCTGCCGATCACTTTTCCTTCAAAAACAATTACACAGCCAATCGGCACCTCGCCAATGGCGGCTGCCTTTTTTGCCTGTGTAATCGCCTGTTTCATATATTTTATATCTTCTGCGGTCATCAATATTCCCTTGTTTCCAGATATTTAAGATAATTTACTACCATGAGAGCTATTTTTAATGTCAATGCATCCTCAAAGCTCCTTATATCAAGTCCTGAAGCCTTTTCAATCTTCTCGATCCTGTAGACAAGAGTATTTCTATGAATGAAGAGCTGTCTGGAAGTCTCTGAAACATTAAGGTTATTTTCAAAGAATTTATTAATGGTAAGTAATGTCTCCTCATCCATATGATCAGGAATATTCTCACCAAAGATCTCGTTAAGGAAAATCCTGCACAGATTCTCCGGAAGCTGATATATAAGTCTTCCGATTCCAAGAGATGAATATGATGCAACATTTCTCTCAGCGTAGAATATCTTTCCTACATCGAGAGCCATTCTTGCTTCCTTATAGGATTTTGAAACCTCTCTTATCTCACCTACTGCTGTTCCGTAAGCAACCCTGGCACTTATCATTGCCTCTGTGCTCATCATATCAACAATTGTTGCAGCAGTTGTTTTCATGGTTTCTTCTTCATCTGCTGAATCCTCAAGAGATTTTATTAAAATAACCTCCTGTTCATCAACAGCAGTTACGAAATCACCCGCAACATCGCTGAAGAGGCTTCTTACGATCTCAACTGCACTGTTATCGCCCTCTTCCTTTGACTGGGCTTCGACTATAAATACTGCTCTTCTTACATCAGGTCTGATGTGAAGCTTCTTGGCTCTGTTGTATATATCCACCAAAAGCATATTGTCAAGAAGCAGATTCTGGAAAAAGTTATTTCTGTCGAGCTTTTCCTTATATGCTTCCATAAGATGTCCGAGTTCGCTTACAGCAACCCTTCCCATCAGATATACATTATCTGTTGCACCTGATGCCATAAGGACATAGGCTGTTACTTCATCATCATTGATCCTGAAGAGATGATAATTCCCTATCACCTGTGAATCAGCTGTACTGTCTATAAAAGAACGTACGCTTAACGGAGAGATATCTATGCTCTCCATAGTAGACGCAATTGCCGTTCCATCAAGTTCCAAAACCGCAAAATCCACTTTTGAAATTTCCTTAAGTTCTCGTATACATGAGCTTATAAGTTGATTCGCTATCATTAATTATTTCACCTTCCATATATAAATCAGTAAAACAGGCATTATCAACCTAGTATATCGCAATAATTTTTCTTTTGCAATAAACAAGTTTTCTCCGGGCAAAAAAAGGACGCCTCAAAAGAGACGTCCTTAGAATATCCGGATAAATATTAGTTGGTGATAACCTTCTGTGTTTCCTTATCAAATACGTGAATCTTCTCAGTATCGATAACGAATTTGCACTTATCGCCAGGTCTTGCTGTAGTTCTGGGATCTACACGGGCTGTCATTGAGAAGCCTGCGAAATCAAAGTAAAGGAATACTTCTGCACCGAGAAGCTCATATACTCTGATAGATGTCTCGAAAGATGCCTCCTTAGGAAGTGTCTCTACAGCCATCTGTGAATCATATACATCCTCAGGTCTGATACCAAATGTTACAACCTTATCTGCATAACCGCCCTCGATGATCTTCTTGGACTTAGCAGGAGGAAGCGGAATGTTGTGCTTTGCTCCGTTGTCAACAACCTCAAGAGATGCCTTATCGCCATTTACACGAACTGTAGCATCAAGGAAGTTCATCTGAGGTGATCCCATGAAACCTGCTACAAAGAGGTTAGCCGGCTTCTCGTAAAGGTTCTGAGGTGTATCTACCTGCTGAACAACACCGTCCTTCATAACTACGATTCTGGTACCAAGTGTCATAGCCTCTGTCTGGTCATGTGTAACGTAGATGATGGTGGTTCCAAGTCTCTGATGAAGCTTTGCGATCTCAATTCTCATCTGTACACGAAGCTTTGCATCAAGGTTTGAAAGAGGCTCATCCATAAGGAATACCTTAGGATTACGAACGATAGCACGTCCCATTGCAACTCGCTGTCTCTGACCACCGGAGAGAGCCTTCGGCTTACGATCAAGGAGCTTATCAAGATCAAGGATTGCAGCAGCTTCACGAACCTGCTTGTCGATCTGATCCTTCGGAACTTTACGAAGCTTAAGTCCGAATGCCATGTTGTCATATACTGTCATATGAGGATAAAGAGCGTAGTTCTGGAATACCATTGCGATATCTCTGTCCTTAGGCTCTACATCGTTTACTACTTTTCCGTCGATCTTAAGTTCGCCGGATGAAATCTCCTCAAGTCCTGCGACCATACGAAGTGTTGTGGATTTTCCACATCCTGAAGGGCCTACGAATATGATAAACTCTTTATCTGCTATCTCAAGATTAAAGTCTTTAACTGCTTCGAAACCGTTAGGGTACTTTTTGCATACATGCTGTAATGATAAGCTTGCCATATTTCCTCCTCTGAAACTGCACTAAAATCTGTGCACTTGTTTAATGATGAGAAAATTATAACAAAGCCCTCCGGTTCTGAACATGCCTGTCTTCACCAAAAAAAATCAAAAATCTCTATGCACCTTGTCCAATGACAGTTCATCCTTTTGTGCCATGTTGATAGAATTATTGATATTTTTTGAAAACCTTCCTAAAAACAAACGAAGATAGAAACGCAGGTCCGGAAAAGCCTACCATAAGTATGATAGGTACTGCTCTCCAGAAAAAAATGTACTCAATAAATCCTGCACCACACCAGATAAGGAAAATTATCACCGTCATCGGAAGTGATGCGATCGCCATCGCAAGGGCATTCTTCATCGTAGCTTTAACAGTGTTCTCGAAATGTGAAAGAACCGGAAATACATACGAAAGTTCAATAAGCCAGATGATAAAGATCGCTATAAGACCTACTCTTAAAACTGTTGAAAATGTTGTTGCGCCAAAGCTGTTCACTGCATAAAAATCCAGTCTGAAAACTACAGCTATCAGCATCATTATCAGCCATATTATCGTCGCCTGCTTAAAATTCTGCTTAAAAGACTTAAAAAATCCCTGTACTATATATCCCTCTTCGCCTGCCGCCAGCTTAAGGGTCATATAATATAGTGCTGTCATTGAAGCTCCGATTGTAAATATAGGTATGGAGCATATCAAAAAAAGGACATTCAAAATGATTATATTGACCGCCTTATCAAGAAATCTGAAAAGAGGTCCGTCATAATTAAAAATTCCACCCATTTAATTGTTCTCCTGTCTGTCCGGGTTGGCAAATTTAGTGTATTGCGGCAGCCATGCAAGTTCTATCGTACCTATGGAACCGTTTCTCTGTTTGGCTATGATTATATCCGCTATATTTTTCTTTTCCGTATCAGGATGATAGTAATCATCACGATAAATAAACATAACTACATCGGCATCCTGCTCGATGGCTCCGGATTCACGAAGATCCGAAAGCATCGGCCTGTGATCCGGTCTCTGCTCTACAGCTCGGGAAAGCTGTGAAAGAGCAACCACAGGAACCTTGAGTTCTCTCGCCAGAGCCTTTAGTGCTCGGGAAATATCAGAGATCTCCTGCTGTCTTGATGCATCTCTTCCGGCATTGTTTCCTGTCATGAGCTGGAGATAGTCAATTATTATCATATCCAGCTGGCCATGCTCAAGCTGGGCTTTTCTGCATTTTGAGCGCATCTCTGCGATCGAGATTGCCGGAGTATCATCTATCATAAGATTGGAACGCCCGATTATCCCTCCGCCTTCGACTACCTTGTCCCATTCAGAATCCGCAAGATCACCTATACGCATCTTTCCCGAATCCACATAGGACTCCATTGCAATAAGACGGCTTACAAGCTGTTCCTTTGACATTTCCAGAGAAAATATCATTACATTCCTGTTCTTTCTGAAGCAGGCATACTCACCTATATTCAAGGCAAATGCAGTCTTTCCCATTGAAGGTCTGGCTGCGATAAGTATCAGATCAGAACGCTGGAAACCTGCTGTCTTAAAATCAAGTTCCCTAAAGCCTGTCTCAATTCCCGTAACTGTACTTGAATTCTTTGCAGCTGTCTGAATGTTATCGAGAACATTCATTACAATCCTGCTTATAGGGACGAGATCTGCTCCTCCTCCCTGATTCTGAATGATATCAAATATCTTCTTTTCTGTTTCTGCGAGCAGATCCTCTGTAGAAAACTGTCCTGAATAGCAGTCAGCTGCAATTTCTTCATTGACCTTTATAAGTCTTCTCTTTACTGCGTAGTCGCGGACCATCTTAGCATAATCACCAACATTTACGCTGGAAGGAACATAGCTTATTATTCCCGCTATGAATTCCGGATTTTTTATCTCCTCCGGAGCTCCCAGTGCCTCAAGTGCAGTAATTATCGTAACCTGGTCAACCGGCTTTCCTTCTTCAGAAAGCCTTCTGATGGCTTCAAACATGATCCCGTACTGTCTCGTATAAAAATCATCAGCCGTCAGTATTTCCGTAGCCTTCATTATGGCATCTCTGCCAAGAAACATAGAGCCGATGACCGATTTCTCGGCATCGGCTGAATATGGCGGCTGTCTTTTAACTATATTTTCAACATCCATTTCTTAAACCTTTACTTTTTGCCAAACTTATCTCAAATAACTTATGCAGACCTAATATCAAAGAGCCTCAACACTTACGGTTATCTCTCCTGTTACCTGAGGATGAAGCTTTACAGGAAGCTTATAGGTTCCAAGGTTCTTGATCGGTTCATTTATGACGATTTTTTTCTTATCGATTTCAAAGCCCTTCTGATCTTTTGCAGCTTCTGCTATCTCTTTTGAAGATACTGATCCGAAAACTCTTCCGTTCTCTCCTGCCTTGATCTTTAATAAGATCTTCTGATCCTTTATTTTCTCAGCATATTCCTTTGCTGCTGCAAGTTCCTCAGCTGCAACCTTTTCATCATTTGCCTTCTTAAGCTTGATCTCATTAAGATTCTGTGCGTTGGCTTCAACACCAAGACCTTTCTTTAAGAGGAAATTTCTTGCATATCCCTCGCTGACTTCTATAACGTCACCTTTTTTTCCCTGTGCCTTTACATCTTTTAATAAAATAACTTTCATCAGTTTAATGCTCCTTCCTCGATCATTTCATCTATTGTTGTCTTAAGCATTTCTCTTGCTTCTTCTATCGTGTGTCCGTCTATCTGCGCTCCGGCGATGTTCATATGACCGCCTCCGCCAAGTCTCTCCATGATTATCTGTACATTAACCTCATCTATGGAACGGGCACTTATAAATATTCTGTTCTGATATTCTGTAAGTACAAATGAAGCTTTTACAAGGTTAATGTTTAAAAGCTCGTTTGCAGCCTGCGCTGCTGTCACAGTGGGTGATTCAATATTACCCGGAGACTGTGAAATTGCATATCCTCCCTTATAAAGCTCTGCGCTCTGGACTGCCTCAGCTCTGGCCTGGAAATCCTCAAGGTCATTTCTGAAAAGCTTCCTTACTCTGGTGATATTTGCACCATTACGTCTTAAAAACGCCGCTGCCTCAAATGTCCTTACTCCTGTCTTTGTCATAAAATTATTAGTATCTATCATGATACCGGCATAAAGACAGTCTGCCTCAATAGGCTTTATTTTAACGTCATCCGAAATATACTGAAGGATCTCGGATACCATCTCACAGGCACTTGAAGCATAAGACTCTACATATGAGAGCGTAGCATTTGTTATACGGTCAGGACTTATTCTGTGATGATCAAGTACAACTATTGTCTTGGCTATCTCTAAAAGCTCCGGACACTCTGTTATCTTCGGCTTGTTCGTATCAACGACTATCACAGCTGCCGATGTCATCTCACATATCTGTATAGCCTCAGAACTTGTAACAAAGACATCCGTATCATAAGCCGGATCCTCTATAACGCCGTCTGCAAAAGGCTTTATCGAAGGTGTAACTTCATTTATTACAACATGACATCTTGTTTCACATTCTGTTGCTGCCCTGTAAATGCCCATTGCAGCACCAAAGCTGTCTATATCGGTATTTTTATGACCCATTACAAGGATCTGTTCCTTAGACTCAATTATTTCCTTAAGCGCATGAGCCTTAACTCGTGCCTTAACTCTCGTATTTCTCTCTACCTGCTGGCTCTTTCCGCCAAAATACTCAACCTTTTCATTCGTCTTTACAACAGCCTGGTCTCCTCCTCGTCCAAGTGCCAGATCTATGGCATTCTTGGCATATAGATTATCCTGGAGGAAAGAATCACTTTCAAGTCCAAAGCCGATTGAAAGCGTGATAGCCATCTCATTGCCTATACTTACTGTCTTGACATCTTCAAGTATATCAAAACGTGTTTCCTGCATCTTGTCAAAAGAAACTCTTTTCATAATGACAAAATACTTATCTTTTTCAAGTTTTTTAACTATTGCATCATAAGCCTGAAAATACTTATTGATCTTTCTGTCTATCAGCGCCATGAGCAGCGAACGTCTAACATCTTCAACACTTTCAAGTGCCTCAGAATAGTTGTCGATATAGATAAGGCCTGCAACAAGTGACTGTTCCTGACGAAGTCTGATATACATGCGCATATCCGTCTCATCAAAGAGAAATACAGTTATGAGACTTCCTTCGAAACCACCATCATTATTATCAGGCTTCATGCTTATCTTTCTCATATCAACCTGATAGATCCTGTTCTCATAATTGAGATCCAGCGAAACAGTATTTTCATCCGTAGGAAGTTTATCCCTGGTTATTTCCGGGAAGAAAGAGCTTATTGATTTCGAATAAAACCTGTCTTTATGGATTATCGCTGAAAAACCGGCATTGCTCCATAGAAATCGTCCTGTTTCATCCAAAAGCGCATAAGGGATCGCAAGCCCTTTAAGCAAGTCTCTCTGTACCTGTCCATACTGTGTTGCAAAGTTAATTAATTCCCTCTTTAACGCAGTTCTGCTGTAAATATAAATAAAAATCGAAAATATTACGAGCACCAACCATGTTACCAACGGTATAAAACTGTGTCTGGGATTTAGAATAAGAGTCGCCGCTGTTGGCAGCGCAAGCAGAATTGAAAGCAGTATAGGCCATTCAGCATAACGCTGTAATGCGCCATTCAGCTTAAATTTCTTAGTCATTTTCTCTCCTCAACTTAAACCAGATAATAAGCCTGTCTTTCCGCCTTCAGTGAATCCAGTAGGCCTTCCACCTCTTCTATCGGAAGATTCATTGAATCTGTTAACCTTCCCTTTTCATCATACATGGGATGAAGCATAAGCTCGACAAGACAGTCCGGCTTTAAATAAGCCGACATTGCTTTAAGGTCATCATAAGAACCAAAATAATCCGAAGTCACTCTTATTTCTCTTTTTAGTCTCCGGTTAAATATTTCCTTATATACTTTTTTTGCGGGATTTATTTTCCTGAAAAGATTACGGCTCAGCCTTACTGATCTGAAATTATACTTTTTCAATAAAGGCATCAGCATATTCATTACCGATCTGTCCGTATGCACATGATGATGTGAATCAAGGTGCCTGGCAGGAAGACCGTATGAATAATATTTTTGTATCTGAGCCTCGATTTCTTTTCTTAAAGCCTCGCTTTCCCCCTTTGATATGCAAAGCCTTGATATTGTATGCTGCTCAAATTCAGCATTAAAATTCCCGTTTTTCCCGCAAAACCGGCTGTATTTTTTTATCTCATCCGTAAGCGGAGTTCCGCTTGTAAGATTTAAATGCAATCCCACTGCCTCTTCAAATCCATACTCCCGGGCAAGACTGACAGCCTCATCTGCATACGGCATATTAACCATTAATGTCGTACCGGTAAGGATACGTCTTTTAAAAGATTCGGTTATGGCACGGTTTATGCCGGCTGTTCTACCGAAATCATCTCCATTAGCTATTACTCTGATCATAATTATTATTGTAAACTTTTATAGGAATTATATCAAGTAAAAGTGATTATTGACACCTATCTTTCAGCAGATTAAAATCTAAGGAAAGTCAGGAGAAAAACATATGGAAAGAAAACTTTTTACCGAATGGGCGATGGATATCGCTGAGGATTCAAAAATAAGGAGTACCTGTCTTTCAAGACAGGTTGGTGCCGTGATCATAAAAGACAAACAGATAATCGCAACCGGTTATAATGGAGCACCCGCAGGAGCTATACACTGCACAGATATCGGTTATTGTGAAAGAAAGAAGCGTGGGATCCCATCCGGCCAGGGACTTGAACTCTGCCGCGCAGGACATGCTGAAGCCAATGCCATAGACCAATGTGCAAAACGAGGTACGAGCTGTCTCGGTGCAACACTTTATGTAACGACCCAGCCCTGCGTCTTCTGCTGCATACATATAATTCAGGCAGGCATCAAAAAAGTCGTTTTCAAGGGCGAATACCCCACAGGTCTCGGACTTGAGCTCTTAAACGAATCCGGCGTGAAATACATGAAATATGAAGATGCACTTGAGGAAGAGAAAAAAAGGCGTGAAAAAAAGCACGCACTCGAGCAGGAGCGCGTGCTTGAATTTCTGAATTCTGAAAAGAACTATTGATCACTGTTCCTGATTCTTATCATTGAGAACATCATTGATCTTACTTATGATGCCCTTTAACTCATGGGCATCTTTTTCAATTTCATTATATATAAGTCCTGAGCTCTTAGACATATCACCCATCTGATGTGCAACTACTGCAAATCCGGATCCTGCTGAGCCGGCTCTTGCTGCCTCAATGGAAGCATTAAGCGTAAGGATATTCTGTCTTGAAGCTATTTCTTCAAGCTTCTTTGCCCTGCCTGTAATATTATTAACGCTGTTCTCAGCCATTTCCATTTCAGGCTTTACAACCTCGTTAATAGCCTTTTCAATACTGCCCATTCGCTTAACTTCAACATAATTTGCAACTGCGATTGAAAAGAAAACTGCCGCTGCCTGAAGATCATCATCTTCCTTTGCTATACCGTCAAGCTGACCTATAACAACTCTTCCGATCCTTTCATTTCCGACAACAACATTCTCATTAAATTTTGTTTTACCCTCTTCTGCCCTTCCAGCGCCCTTGGTAACAGCCTTTCCTGCAATATCCTCGACCATTACAGAAACATTACATGCCCTGGCATATTTTTCTTGCATACCCTGCAATTCTTCTTTTGTAACATAATCAAGAATCTTCATTATACCTTCCCTCCAAAGTTCTGTCTGCATTAAAGTACGCCAATCAGGACCACTGCCAGTCGGCTCTTTATTTAATTATACTACATATCCGAAAAAATATTGTTCAAAATCATGTTCCTTAAGCTTTTTATCTCGTTTTTTTTGTACATAATGACAAGCAAGATCATAACTTATAGATTATTTAATGCGAAATTTAAAAAAACCCGCAAAATGCGGGTTTCTTTATCTTATCATTAAAGATCAAGTGCGATGATCTCATTTATATCTTCTGTTCCGGTCTTTTCCATATATTTTTCAATGCCGGCAATTACATCAGTCATTGCATTGGGATTGTGAAAATTATACATTCCGACAGCAACAGCCTTTGCTCCGGCCATAAGGAATTCTATGGCGTCTTCTCCGCTTGCTATTCCTCCCATTCCTATAACAGGTATCTTTACAGAGTGCGCTGCTTCATATACCATTCTTACAGCTATAGGACGGATAGCCGGTCCAGAAAGTCCTCCTGTTCTATTGGCAATAGCAAACTTTCTTTTGTAAATGTCGATCTTCATTGCCGTAAATGTATTTATGAGCGATATCGCATCAGCTCCTGCAGCCTCTGCAGCCTTTGCCATTTCAGAAATACTTGTGACATTCGGTGAAAGCTTCATTATCACGGGCTTCTTAGAATGCTTCTTCACTTCTTTTGTGACTTTTTCAAGTTCTGAAGGAACTGTTCCAA
Source organism: Lachnospiraceae bacterium (assembly GCA_024682575.1). GTDB lineage: Bacteria > Bacillota > Clostridia > Lachnospirales > Lachnospiraceae > NK4A144. Next base: position 18,645 of record JAIKZC010000185.1, read on the forward strand.
AGGCAATTCCACCGCTTTTAACATTAGGGCATGAAACATTTATTTCAAAAGCTTGTCCAAAGTCGCTTATATTACCCGTATTAGTAGTCGTATCGCCGCCGGTTAAAGTATCGTTTGGACCAATATCTAATAAGGTATCATCAGCTTCAAGAAGGATACTTTCATTCAATTTATATTTCATTAGTCATCCCCCTCATTATCTAAAAGTACGGTAAAGTTATCCTTTGTAAAGTCTTCTACTTCATTTCTTTGCGCGGTATCTTCGTATTCAGGAGCGATCTCACATGCGATCGACGCCGGATAAATCATGATATTCTGCATAGAAATTACACGGAAGGTACGACCATCCGCCCCATCTATGCCGCTTGGAATAGTAAATAAAGCCCCTACTTCAAGGTGTTCAAGGTCGTATGGCACATGAATTATAGAGGCATTTTCTTGTAATTCCGCAACCCATCCCATTTTCTTTAAGGTCTTTTGGTCCGGATGTTCTTGGAAAATAACGCCGACAGTAAT
>JAIKZC010000508.1 GCA_024682575.1 Lachnospiraceae bacterium
GTGATGAAAATCATATTAAATTTATAAAAGAGTTCTATCCAAATGTAAAGAACACATTTTTTATTACGCAGGGTGGCAGAAAAAGCGAAAATTTAATCTCTCTTGCAGAACGACCCATTGATGTAATTTATATGGGAAGCCAGACAGCATTCCATGGATTCCCTGCAATTAGTTTTTTATCTGATAATGGCTCAGATTTATATTCATACTGCGTAAACTTCCTTTTTTCTGATAATAGTAAAACTGCACATGAAGCCATAAAAAAATATTTAAGCGAAAAAAATATTGAACTCTCAGATTCAGATTTCTTCGAGCTAAATCACGATTGTGCAGATTCTATCACAAACTATGTGCGACGGGAATATAAATTTCTTGGCATGCATGCTCTTGATCAGGCCGGAATCCATGTCGATGTTTATGGTGGTGACAGCTGGGTCGACTCTGAAAATTCTTATTCTCCAAATATCAAATTGCACGAGCGGGTAGATATTGAAGAATTATTAAAGAAAGCCAGTCAGTCAAAGATTTCTCTTTGCTTTGTTCCATGGTTCAAAAAAGGCTGCAGTGAAAAAAATTTTGATTCCATGCTAAATGGTGCTCTCTGTATTTCAGACAGATCTGAATATCTCGATGAACATTATCAGGATGGAAAAAATATAATATATTTCGATCTCAATAATCCTGCGCAAATGGCTGCGGATGTAAAATGGCTTTTAGAGCATATTGATGCTGCTGAACAGATAGCCCAAAAAGGCTATGAAACAGCATTAAAATACGATAGCGCAGATATAATGTATGAAAAAATCTATAATCTGATGAATCAGATAAAATAATTCTCCGAGCGTAAATTATTGGGCAATGATCTTATCGACATTGCCCAATAATATTTTTTATAGTTTCAAGATTTCCAAGTTGTGCCACTGCAGAATTCATTATTTCCTCAATGGCATAATCTGAGATTTCTTCATTTCTGATAAAATCAAAGACTTCCTCTTTAGCATCATTGTCATCAGCCATATACTCAAGCCTTCTAAGATATATCTCTGTTTTTCTGAATTTTTTAATTAATTCCTTAAAATCAGTTACACCTTGCAGAAACAATTTTTTTCCTGCTGCTTCTTCTCTTTGGTAGGCATCCATAATAATCATAAATCGAAGAAAGTCCGCAGAAAGTGTATTTGCCAAACCAGCTTCTGTAAGATAATTGATAGACTCTATGTAATGATCAAATATTCCTTTATAATCTGATATTTTAACTTTTTCAGATATCGTATTATTAAATTTAGTCTGAAAAGCATTATAGAATTCTTTTTTTAATTCATAATCCAGAAGGAAACTTTCCCGTTCTTTTTTATTTTCAGCCTTTACCCCATCTATTGAGAAACTGTCTTCAGCATATTCCTTAAAAAATTTATCTCTTGCTGAGAGATAATTATCCAGATTCATGAAAAAGCCATCGGCATGGATACACCAGGGCAGCTTTTGATCAGCTACAACTACCTTATAGTTTCTTCTCCTGTATTCCATACATTCTGACACATCATAAAAATCAAAGCCGTCAAAAATATCCTCTCTCCAGTCTATATCCTTAGAAGTGGCGATCAAAAAACCATCGACTACAACTGCTTCAGAATACGAAGCTGCCGACTCTATTCTTTCGTCAGAATAAAGTTCTTTTGTAAAAGGAAATTTTCCTTTTATATTTCCATCCCACCATATCGCGGACTCAGGAAGACCATCTGTACCTGTTATTCCTATAATCCCAATATTTTTATCACTATTAAAAATATCAACTATATTAAACAGAAAATATTTATTGACAATAAAACTGTCCTGATGCAGATAAATCTTTATTTCTGCATCAGTTGACTTCATAGCTGCATTATAGCCGGCACACATAGATGGTGCATCAAAAACCGTAATAATATCAACCCTGTAATCTTCAGGAAGATATAATCTTTCTATATATCTCCTGCATTCATTCATCAGAAGTTCATCATTATAACACGCAATAAAAGCAATATCCTTCATATCTTCCCCTCATGATATAGATCAATAGTTTATCTCATGATCAGATCGAACAGTCCTCGATCATAACCGGCTTTCCGGCATAACGGAATTTTTCAGCCTCCGGTCCAGGATCCCCGTAATAGGCATCAGCAAATGCTGAAACTATAGTCATGTCACTGGTTTCATCATATATTCCAAGATCAGATGTTTTAAAATCATCAACCGTCTTTTTATACTCCTTCCAGAGTTCCGGACGTATCTGACTAATCGTTCTATCGATCATCGGATCCGGATGCCAGACAAGTATAACTTTATCTTTGTTTTTCTTAAATGTTGAAAATGTTCTTTCAAGTTTTTCGAGCATCTTTGACTCATTTTTAAGCATCATGCTCAAACTTGTATAATAAAGAACAGCCTTTTTCTTTTCCTTCTTTTCTATCCAGGAATCCGGAATTGTAACTTCTCTATCTTCAGTTATTTCAGCTTTTTCATAATCCGGATCTATCTGTATTTTTCTTTCCCATAGAGACCGCTTTTCCTCACCTGCAAATCTTACAAGTTCTTCAATAAAGGACGATCTCATTCCTTCATCAGGTAATAAAACAAGATCCGCATTTATTATCCCCGGTTTTCTGACAAAATGCTCCATAGACTTAAGCGCACATCCGTCTCCCGATAAAATCTCATCAGGAATAGGATAAGGTACACAAACAAGTTTATCCGTCAGAGCTTTCAACTTATCCGAATAAAAATCAGGATGCATTGTAACAGTATAATTATAGAAATCACAGGGATTCTGAAAATATATGATGTCCGGATGCATTGCCTCAAGATCAGTTACTCTGTAATCTATAATATTCAGTTTTGCCGGAAATTCATCTGCTTCGTAGTGTGCCTCATTTTTATTGCTGAAAATAAGCCTATCAAACCAGGGTATCGGCATTACAAAAACGTCAGTATTTTCAGATTGCTTTTCCTTTTCCCATATATGATCAAGTCTTTTCCAATAAGAAGCCTTAAATGGAATAAAAAGAACAGTCCTTTTCTTGTCTGCTTCTAAAACCGGAACCGATCTTCTTTCTAATTCCATCCCTTCATCATAATAAAACTTATAGGGAAGTCTGCCGTTCTCAATTCCTGCCGCAATCTGTTTCTCGTAGGTAGAATATGCCGGATAGTCATGCGCAGCCCCTCCGCGTACTATCCTCATATAATCACCATATTCAATTTTTAATACTTCATCATAACGGGCCGGAGCCGGTAATGTAAATTTCTCAAAAGGAATCCTTATAATATCATCAAATAAATGGATATTGTATTTATGACTGTTATCTTTAGTCCAGTAGTGCATAAGGGCTAGCTCCTCTGCACCTTCCCTGCCATAAAGTGAATAGAGTTGTTCTGTTAATTCATAGATCTGTATCCTTAAGGAACGGTTCCTGTCTATCACTGCCCCTGTAAGCTCTTCAACAGTCCTTATTACTTCCTCAATATCCTCAGGAGTTGTATTTTCATCCTTTTCAGCAGATCCACTGTCATATACAGCCTTTGCAATAAGCTTTCTTAAATCCTCCTCCTCACTGTTCGGTGAGATAAAATCCAGCGGAAAAATATCAATACCCACAGGATAGGGAAATCCATGATATTTTTTCAGCCATTCTTCATCAAGATTGACATCTCTTGAATTGGCTACCCAGGTGATCAAAAGATCGTTATCAAGCTCATGGTAGTCCGTAACAATGTATCCTTCCGGAAGCTCCTCTGCCGCATATTTCTTAAATTTTATATAATCATCCCGAAGCATGGCAAAATCGAGATCATCATCCCAGGGAATAAAGCCCTTATGGCGTACTGCCCCAAGAAGTGTTCCGCAATCAGCAAATATTTTAAGTCCATGCCGGTCACAAACCGCTTCTATCTCATTAAAAACTTCTAAATATGCAGCCCAAAAGCATTTCATAAGGCCATCCACATAAAAGCCATCCCTGACTTCATCGTGAAACCATTCCTTTGGAAAATCCAGATTTTTGTTCAATTTTAACCTACCCCACAGAAATTAACTTATATAAGATTATTATAACATCAAGCTAAATTTCTAATGGTATAAAATAAGGCACACAAAAAGGGGATGCTTGCGCATCCCCCTTTCTGGTAGCCTGTAGTTTCAAACAGATCCCGTTTAACTTTACGATGGTTATCCGAGGATTGAAAGAACACCCTGGTTGAGCTGATTAGCCTGAGCCAGCATTGACTGACCAGCCTGAGCGAGAATGTTATTATTCGAATATTTAACCATCTCTGCAGCCATATCTGTATCACGGATTGTGCTCTCTGCAGACTGGGTATTCTCTACTGTGTTGTCAAGACTCTTAATTGTGTACTCAAGTCTGTTCTGAATAGCACCAAGTGATGATCTCATCTTAGATACAGCAACGAGAGCGCTCTTAATGTTCTGGATAGCGTTTCTAGCGTTGGTTCCGGAAGTACCTGTTACATTAATCTGTCCGGTTGCTACGTTAAGGCTTGTAGCATCAAGATTACTGATACTAACCTTAATGGTGTTGTCAACTGTACTCTCTGCACCAACCTGAAGATTCTTAGCTGTGAATGTTCCATCAATGAGCTTCTGGTTGTTGAACTCTGTTACAGATGCTGTACGTGTGATTTCAGACGAAAGTGCTGTCATCTCCATCTGGATATAGCTTCTGTCTGCACTTGTAAGTGTGTCTGTTGATGCCTTTACAGAAAGCTCATTCATTCTCTGGAGCATGTTCTGAATTTCAGCTATAGCACCTTCAGCTGTCTGTACTGCTGAGATACCGTCCTGAGCGTTAGCTGAAGCCTGTGTAAGACCTCTGATCTGACGTCTCATTTTCTCGGATATAGCCAATCCTGCTGCATCATCTGCTGCACGGTTAATCTTATATCCTGATGAAAGTTTCTCACTGGACTTTGTCTGATTGTTAACTGTGATGCCGAGATTTCTGTTTGCATTCATTGCTGCGATGTTGTGTTGTACTACCATATTTGTTTCCTCCTTGAATTTTCCGGTGGCATCC
>JAIKZC010000522.1 GCA_024682575.1 Lachnospiraceae bacterium
AAATATGCTCTGCTGAAGGCTTTTGGAAATATAGACTATACTTTGAAAAGAAAAATGAGACGAAATATGCTTTAATGAAAGCTTTTTGGAACCTAGGACATACCTTAAAAAGAAAAGATGGAGGAGAAGCTTTACGTTGATTCAAAGTCTTCCGGATGTCCATAATAATTGTTCTTAGATTCTGAGCCAGAGGTTCCTATCAGCCACCGCACCAGCGGCTTGCTCTTGACTGGATAAAAATAACTGCTAAAATGCATTGACCGACGGAGAAAAACTACTTTGTTCTTGAGTTCTTCGCCGTCGGTAACGGCATTTCAGCAGTTATTTTTATCTGTAGTCAAGAGTGGCGTCAATTTGACAAGAAAGTATGTATTTTGGTTACTTTATTGCAGGAATCCGCATTTACTGCAATTTACAGTTCAAAACATATGACTTTTTACTATATTTTCAGGATTTATGACCGTGATATGCTATAATCAAACGATAGATAAGAAATATCCAGATTCGAAAAAGAAAATCGGAGAATTATGATAAAAATAGCGATCGTTGAAGACGAACAAATTTATATAGACCAGCTTAGCGGATATATGGACAGATTTCGCAAGGAGACCGGCAATGAAATAGAAACCACGATTTTTCGTGATGGCGATGAAATTGCCGAGAATTATAAAGCCGGATTTGATATTATCCTTATGGATATTCAGATGCAGTTTATGGATGGAATGACCGCGGCAGAAAAGATCAGGGAACTCGACAGCGAAGTGATCATCATGTTTATTACCAATATGACCCAGTATGCGATCCGTGGCTATGAAGTTGACGCCCTTGACTATATGGTAAAGCCTGTAGAATATTTTTCATTTTCACAAAAGCTCCTGAGAGCCATAAGTAAGCTGCACCGCAGTGACGGACATTATATCACCGTTCCCGTTGAATCAGGTGTTAAAAAGTTAAAAGCCGAAGATATTTACTATCTCGAAAGCTTTGGCCACCGAATCGTTTATAAAACCAAAGACGGAGAATTTGACTCCAGAGGAACGATGAAGGATCTCGAGGAAGCCTTAGAGCCATGCGGATTTTATCGAAGTGCAAAAAGCTATCTTGTAAATATGAAATATGTTGACGGAGTAAAAAACGGCTGCTGCATAATCAACGGTGAAGAATTACAGGTCAGCAGACAGAAACGAAAAGAATTTATGGAGGCACTCCTCGCCTATATGAGTGGTGAACAAATATGATGTTTGTGGAAATACCCAGAATAAATACAGCGCTGGCAGAATGGGCTGCCTGCGTTATCTATATCTTCCTTTTGCGGAAAAGATTTTCAAAAGGAACAACCATTGCTCTTTCGTCAATTTCATTAATTGTCCTGGCAATCTTTATGCTTCTTACCGGAAAGGTAAGTCTTGCCCTTTGGCTTCCCTGTATGATAGCTGCAGTTTTGTGGATGTTTGGAACTATATGGCTTCTTACAGATACCCATGCAAAATCCGCAGCATATTTTACCGCCTGCGCATTTATGATCGCAGAATTTACTGCCTCGATCGAATGGCAGCTGGAAAGCTTCATCGGATATTTCACTATGAGAAACTTCTGGTGGCATGTTCTCCTTATGTTTATTTCATTCGGATTTTTAATGACAGGTTTTTATTTTCTGGAGAAAAAATATATCAATAATGTTTTTGTCTCACAGATAAGCAAAAAAGATGTCATTTCAGCTTTCGGCCTTACCGCCATAGCTTTTGCCCTCAGTAATATCAGCTTTATAAGTACGAATACTCCTTTCAGCGCAATAGAACACGCTGATATCAATCTTATGAGGACCCTTGTGGATGCCTGTGGGCTGGCAATCCTTTACTCATCACAGATAAGGCTCTGTGAATACTATGCCGAAAAGGAAGTAAATACTATACGTTCCATGCTGAAAAATCAATATGACCAGTATCGTTATTATCAGCAAAGCATGGAAATGATTCATATAAAATACCATGACCTGAAGCATCAGATAACAGGTCTCAGGTATGAAACGGACAATGAAAAACGAAAGGAATGGCTGGATCAACTCGAGAAAGAACTCGATGACAATCATATAGTAGATCGGACAGGAAACCAGGTTTTAGATACCATGCTCGGAGCCAAGGTCTTTCAGGCACAGAAAAACCAGATCCGTATTACCTGTGTCGCCGATGGAAAGCTTTTGGATTTCATGCACGTAACAGATATCTGCACTATTTTCGGAAATGCTCTCGATAATGCCATCGAAAGTACGGTAATAATTGATGATCCCGAAAAACGGATGATCCACGTAACTGTATCATCATTAAAAAATTTTGTCCTCATAAATATTGCAAATTATTTTGAAGGCAAGATCGACATCAAAAATCACAGTCTTCCAAAAACCACCAAACACGACCGGAATAATCACGGTTTCGGATTAAAAAGCATTTCCTATGCTGTTGAAAAATACAACGGAAGCATGTCCGTATCGACCAGCAACAACTGGTTTGAACTTAAAATACTGATGCCAATGAATGGCAGTAAATAAAAAAAAGACTTTTTGGAAGAGTTAAAAAACTCTGTATATTCCAAAAAGTCTTTTTTATATTAATAAAAGCTACCTTACCGATTTTTATTGATATTTTGAAACATTGTCTTTTGTGATTGCCTCATAAGGAACCCATACATATTTATGATCGTCTGCAGCGCCTTCCACCTTTTTAATACTGCCCGATCTTACTATAGCAATAGCAGATTCGACAGCTTTCGTTCCCTGGCCTTCAGCTGACTGGAAGCCTGAATAAAGCATCTTCCCATCAGCGATCAGCTGACATCCTGCTGCTGTTCCATCAGAACCTGCGACAGGTATTGTTGACGGATCGATCTTATTTTCTTCCATACAGCTAATAACACCCACTGCCATAGAATCATTGTTGCAGAATACACAGTCATATTCATGTCCGGTTCCTAAGAAAGTCTGGAAATAGTCATGAGCTTTTGTATCACTCCAGTCTGCGTAATCCTTAAAAACATATTCAACTTTTACACCATTATCCTCAAAGTAATCTGCCACACCCTGAGTTCTTGCGATAGCACCGGGATGGATACTTTCACCCATCATCATTACTGCCTTTACAGATGAAGGTTTTCCAAGTGCATTCCATACAGTCTCTGCCTGAAGCTGTCCTGCCGTATTTTCAGGCGAACCAACATAAACATACTTATTAGCCTCCAGTCTGTCTTCATCAGGTGACGAATTGATAAAGATTATAGGAAGACCCTCAGCTGCAACTTCTGCCTGTAATGCTGTTGAAACATCCGTCAGTCTGCATATGATAGCTGAGTATCCATTTGATTTAGCATCTGCGATCTGCTGCATCTGTTCTTCTACTGAATTATCTGAGTATGCTGTATCTACAGTCACGCCATTTTCAGAACCTGCTGCCACCGTCGCATTAGAGAGAAGCGTAAGGAAATCATCACCCTCTACATCATTACAGACAAAAAGGAATTTCATTCCTCCTGCTCCGCTTCCGGATGTACCTGTCAGACCACAGCCTGTCAGACTTGTGACCGTCAGAGCTAATGAACATGCGATTGCAGTAATTTTTCCTATGATAGTTTTTTTCACTTTATTGTCCCCCAAAAAATTAAATATTATCACCCTCTTTTAGTATCGGTCAGAATTCTGAAAAATTTTAGAATTCTAAAAAAATTTTTTTGAAGTTCATTTGTGGAAAATTATAGATAGTAATTACGAAATTTAGTCTTTTTTTATTAAATATATACAAGTTTTATATATTTATTCTTTAACTATTCTTTTCTTTTGTCGATATAGATATATCCTAAATTATTGCATTCACGTGGAAAGGAGTCACTAATGGACACTAACAGCAAGAAGAAAGTCAAAAAGACAGAAAAAACTATTGCTGGCAAGCTTTTATCAGCTATTATCCCGATGATGGCAATATGTATTATTATTGTTGCTGCAATTATTTTTATCAGAGCCAGGTCTGTAATATTAGATAAAGCAGTTGGTCAGCTTGAGAATGAAACCAATGCCAACGCTTCAAATATAGCCCTGACACTCGAAAATAGACGCGCATATTTTCAAGCTCTCTCGGATGTTCTTGAAAATATTGATTTTAACGGCGGCAAAGATATCGAAAATAATTTCCAATATACTACAAAAATATATGATGATATGTATCCCGGTTTCTACGGATATATCGAAGGACTCGGTTATTTAGACCTTACAGGCTACAAACCGGGCAGTGATTTTGTTGCTACAGAGCGTCCCTGGTACACAGGCGGACAGGGTAAATCTCAGCTTACCTGGGGAAACCCCTATGTTGATGCCACTAACGGCGGATATAATGTATATACCAGCAGAGAGATCACACTTCCAAGCGGTGAAAAAGGTGTTCTTGCGGCAGACCTGTATCTTAAAAACATATCTGCAGAAATTGCCGAATACCACCCTGCAGGTACAGGAAGCGCTATTCTTGTTGATGATGATCTGGCAATAGTTGCCTCTAATAACAGTGATTACATAGGAACCAGCCTTGCTGATCACCCTGACAATGTTCTTATAACTAAAATTTCTGAATCTCTTTCCTCAGGAAAGACAGATACCGTCCTGCTGAATACAGGTCATACAGGTAATTATTATGCTGCTTTCAGCAAGATCCCAACTACGGAATGGACAATGATATCTTATGTATCAGAAGCCGATATACTTGCAGACCTCAACAAGCTTCTTCTTTTAGCAGTAATAATAGTTGTGATCATGCTCATCGTAAGTTCCATCCTCATTATGACTATGATCAAAAATATGATAAGTAAGCCGGTTACAACCTTAACAGGAAATATTGTAAGCATAACAGATAATGATTTCTCAATAGAAATTGATGGAAAAGGTAATGATGAGATTGGCAGGATGAACCGCGGAATGCGCAAGTTCGTCAACAATATGCGTGAGGAATTAAATAAACTCAAAGAGGAAACTCTCTGCCTTGCCGAAACTGCCGATAGCAGCAGAGCATCCTCTGAAAGCATGAATACCCAGACGCAAAAGCAGTCCGAATCCATGGGGCAGATACGTGACACTATGGACGGAATTGCAACTGCTGTAACCGAACTCGCAACAAGTGCCACGACTCTCGCCGAAATGGTATCCGAGCTTACCTATGAAGGACAGAATACCGGGGAAACAGTGCATCTGCTTGTAGATAAGGCCGACAAGAGCCAGAATGATATGACAGCAGTTACCGGAAGCATGACAGAGATTTCCGCATCAATGCAGGAAATGAATGATGTAGTTTCAGTTGTCGAAGAATCAGCAAAACGTATAGAAAGCATAGTTGCAATGATCAACTCTATTGCCGATCAGACTAATCTCCTCTCGCTCAACGCTTCGATCGAAGCCGCAAGAGCAGGTGAAGCAGGTAAAGGTTTTGCTGTTGTTGCATCAGAAATAGGTTCCCTCGCAAATGAAAGTGCAAATGCCAGCGAGGAAATCGGAACGATAATTTCTGAGGTTATGGATCATATTTCTAAACTGGCTGAAAAATCCACTACGAATATGGGAGAAATAAGTCATAGTTCAGAAACTGTCGAAGCGGCCCAGCAGACTTTCGGAGAATTGATAAACAGCCTTGAAAACACCAGCGGCTCCATGACTAAGATCATAGGAATGATCCAGAAGATCGATGAAGTGGCTACCAATCTGGCTGCGATTTCTGAGGAACAGTCTGCCAGCACAGAGCAGGTACTTGCAACTGTCGATCTCCTTGCAGCATCCGCTGCCGAAGTTGCCGACAGAAGCCGGGATGTTTCCGTGGCAGCAGGCAATGTATCCCAGACCTCTGATAATATCAGTAATTTTGTAGCTTCCTTCAAACTTGAATAAGATCATTAAAAAAAGCGGCAGAAAAACCTGCCGCTTTTTTTATTCATATCTCAATGCCTCTATAGGATTAAGTTTTGCTGCCTTATTGGCCGGATAATATCCGAAAAATACTCCAAATACCATAGAGAAGGCAACACAGCAAAGAATGCCTAAAGGCGATGCC
>JAIKZC010000028.1 GCA_024682575.1 Lachnospiraceae bacterium
CGGACAAACTTCTTGTAGCCGAGAACGTCAATCTTGCACTCGTACATTTTTGTTTCTTTCGTCACATAGACGCAGTCTTTAGTTGTATAGGCACCGTCAATCTCGTTCTCCCGATACCCCTTGATCGTGAATCTTTGATAAGCTCCGTCCTCATCGACTATCTGAAAACGCATAGGAATGATCGTGCCATCTGATTTGTGTTCGCAAATTACATCAACATTATTTATAAGAATATAAATCACCAAAAGAAAATATGTTTGTGGTATAAATGATCATATACAGAAAGTGCGTTCGGGTAAAGTGTAAAATGGAGACAGAAATTATAAATGTGATAATGCTCTCAAATTATAGAGGCTAGATTCAAGAACTTAAAGCATTAATTGGTAATCTCGTTGAAATAGTAACCTCTTTGGGGTTATAATATAAAAGGCGCATTTTATAACTTGCAATGTATTAGGTTTAGCTTAAAAAGCACCATATGACGAGGTAAAAACATATGTCACTGTCTTATAACGGATTATGGAAATTACTGATTGACAAAAATATGAACAAGGTGGAGTTGATGAAGGTTGTCGGAATCAGCAGTGGAACTGTTGCGAAGATGACAAAGGGAGAACCTGTATCGATGTCTATTCTTGAGAAGATATGCGATCAGCTTGACTGTGATTTTGGAGATCTTGTTCATTATGAAAAAGATAGAAAAGATGAGGGTATGAAAAATGAGTAACTACAAAGGATGTGGTTCGCTCACGAGAGAACAGTTTCTTTTCTTTGAAACAAGAACTGTAGCAAAGTTGTTGGTGGATGAAAATCTATCAGATGACGAAGTTATAGAAAAGGTTATTTCTGAAAACCTGTTTCAGTTTCCTACGGAAAGAATGATAAAGAATATAGCGAAAGTATGTCTTAAAAGATTGCATAATCTTGGAGATATGACGCTTGTAAAAGTAATAGCCGAAAAGCCTATGGAAGTTGCAAAGCAGGCATGCCTTTATGCAATGATGAAACAATATAGGCTTGTCTGGGAGTACATGATTACAGTGATCGGAGCAAAGTATCGAGAACAGGATCTTTCATATGGAAGGATAGATCTCAATGTATTCTTCATGAGATTGCAGGAGCAGGATGATGAAGTAGCTTCATGGTCGGAGGGAACTATAAACAAGATTAAGCAGGTATTGAATAAGATTCTTATAGAGAACGAGTATATTGATGGTCCAAGAGCAACAAAGTTAAATCCTGTGATGATTTACTAAGAGATAGAGAATGCAATTAGAGCTAATGGTGATGAAGTAGCATTGTCGGCATTTAACTGTTTTTGAATACATTAATTGGGAGAATGAAATGACAAAAGATGAAATAGTATTAGCTGTAGAAGAATATATAAAAAATGAAAAAGTAAAATACGCGTTCATGATTAGTGGGTCATATCAGAAACTACCTATATATTGGCTTTTTGATTCTGGAAAGAAGAATGGCTTTAAGTGCCTGATCTATATGCACCGTTATCAGCCAGATACTATTGCTCGTATTCGTACAGATTATGTGCATGAGCAGCAGGCTCGTTACAGAACAGCCATCGAAGAAACAGAAAAAAGAATCGAAACTGCGTCCGGATCGGATAAGGTAAAGCTTACAAAGAAGCTGAATACTTTAAAGGCACAGGATGAAGAAATCCATGCTTATGAGGAGAAGATTCATCACCTTGCAGATCAGATGATAAGCATTGACTTGGATGATGGTGTGAAGCACAACTATGCTTTATTCCAGGATGTACTGGCAAAGATTAAGTAGGAGGTGAGCATCATGCAGAGATTGACTATAAAAAAACTGGGACCTATTTCTGATTGTACGATAGATGTTAAGGATTTCATGGTGTTCACAGGTCCTCAGGCATCCGGAAAAAGTACTATAGCAAAAAGCATATTTTTATTTAATAACCTTAAAAATGTTCTTTATCTTTTAATAAGTAAGGACTATAGCAAAGGCAAACTGTTTCAAATAAATAGCTTAGCGGAACAGTTTGAAAAGAAAATAAAAGAGGCAGTTGTTCAGGCGTTTGGCAGGGATAGCTTTCGCGAAGGTACACTTGTTGAGTATGTCTATGATAATGGCGGAATTATTTCTGTTGAAAACAAGAAGCTGTTACCTAACGTGACGGAATTAACTGTTTCAATTAGTGATGATCTAATTAATTCAATCAATAGTTTAGCTGCAACGGTTAAGGATAATGAAAAAGATATTTCTGAAATAAGGGATATTATTGAAAACGTTATTTTTTCTAATGAGTATGAGATTGTGTATATACCCGCTGGAAGAAGTCTTCTCACCATGCTCAGTTCGCAGATTAATTATCTTTACGCAGTAATGGATGATCAGCAAAAGAATATGATTGATTACTGCACCAGATGTTATCTGGAACAGGTTCTCAGGATTAAAGATTTCTTTTCTGTAAGTCTATTGCAGCTTGCTAAACAGACATTAGATTCATCAGAATATGATGCCAATAAAGACATAATAGAAAAGGCTGTTGAATTTATAAAAAATATAATGCATGGGGAATATCGTGTTGTTTCTGGAGAGGAGAGACTGTTTATTACAGAAACTGAGTCAGTAAAGCTGAATTATTCTTCGTCCGGACAGCAGGAAGTAGCATGGATTGTAAATATGCTCTTTTACTATATGTTAGGCAAAAGAAAGACGTTTTTTATAATAGAAGAGCCGGAATCACATCTTTTCCCTGAAACACAAAAGGCTGTGGTTGAGCTTATTGCGCTGGTTAAAAATGGTAGTAATAAAGCATTGATAACGACACACAGCCCATATGTTCTCGGAACTGTAAATAACTTACTATATGCAGATTGCATTTCTGATGGAGAGAATAATGGGGATATAGACGGTATTCTCTCTGAAGATCTTTGGTTAAAGTTCGATACTCTTGGAGCTTATTATATTGAGAATGGAGAGCCAAAGAATATAGCAGATTCTGAATATCAGGATATCAATCATGATGTTATAGATGGTGTATCCGGAGTCTTGAATGAGGATTATGAAAAACTGATGGATGTCGCAAGGAAGGAGTAATTCTAATGAAACTTAGTAAGGAAAACTACTCCGGTGATATTCATAAGAAAATAATTGTTTCTGCTGAAAATGGCAGGAGTCATGTTGCAAAGAATCCATCCGGGAAATATGAAGTAAGGCATTATCGTTTGGATGGAGAAATA